>JALOKS010000305.1 GCA_025456385.1 Thermoanaerobaculales bacterium
GCGTAGAGGCCGACCAGCAGCACCGCGGTGAACACCGTTCCGGCCGCCATGGCCGTTACCAGATAGACGTTGGTGTCCCGCTCCGAGCGCAGGTACAGCGCCTTGGAGATGATGTGGGGCTGCATGATGATGGCGAGACCGATCACGAAGTTCGCCACCACCACCTCGAAGAGGTCCCTGAAGAGCAGGCTGTCCGGGTTCGTCACGCTCCCGTAGTGGGGCGCCACGGCACCGAGGCGGTCGAAGAAGGCGGCGAGCCCGCCGTCGAAGGCCGCCGCCCCGGAGCCGACCAGGATCACCGCCACCGCCAGCATGGTCATCGCCTGCAGAGTGTTCGACCAGATGTGTAGGCTCGCCCCGCCGAGCAGCATGTAGGCGAAGGTGAAGCCGACCACCATGACGAGCGCCGGCCACATGCCGATCGCGAGCACGCTCATCAGCACCAGGGCGAGGGCGGTGACGATCAGGACCAGGAAGGTGATCTGCAGCATGCTGGCGACGGCGAAGACCACCGTCAGGCGGCGGTCGCCGTAGCGCTCGCCGAGCCACTGCGGCACCGTCAGCACCGTGAAGCGGTCGCCGACCCGCCGGAAGCGCTTGCTGGTCACCACCAGGCCGATGAAGATCCCGAGCGGCGCCGCCATGCCGTAGCCCACCACTCCGGCCCAGCCGTAGGCGTGGATCAGACCCGGGTTGATGACGAAGGTTGCGACCGAGGTCATGTTGGCGGCGAGCGAGAGCCCGACGAAGACGGGCGGCACCCGCCGGCTGCCGACCGAGAACGACTGGATGTCCGCCGCCCGCCGCCGGTTGAACCAGGCCATGCCGACGATCACGGCGGCGTAGGCGACGAGCAGAAGCCAGGGAAGAAACGTTTCATTCATGAATCAACCTTTGCGATGCGATGCAGCGATCGGACTCTCGAACCTTCCCGCCATCCAGTTTTGAGTTCTCAGGTTTGAGTTTTGAGTTTTCGCCCTTGCCCCGCGTTTCGCCGGGTGGGTGGGGGATAACTCAAAACTCATAACTCAAAACTCAAAACTACTTCAGCTCCCGAAACCACGTCATCAGACACGACACCATCTGGGTGCGCGGGTTGAGGTTGAGGGCGCGGCCGCGGCGCTCGCGCTCGAGCAGCGCGACCGCCAACCGGGCCAGCTCCTCGCCGGCGTCCCCAGCCTCCCGCTCGGCCGCCATCTCGGCCGCCACCGCGGCGGCGGCGGCGAAGGACGGCACCTCGTCGGGCAGGGCGTGGACCAGGAGGAGGAGGCGCTCCGGGTCACCCGCCAGCCCGGCCTCGAGCGCGCCGCGGACCGCCGCCGCCACCGCCTCGAGGTCGGCTCCCGCGAGCGCCGAGGCCGCGAGCTCGGGCAGGCGGGCGTCGTCCAGGCAGCGCCGCGCCACCGCCACCACCCCGGGCAGGCTCAGGCGCTGGCAGCGCGAGCGGATGGTGGGCAGGACCGCGTCCGGGTTGGCGGCGAGCAGCAGGAAGAGGGCGTGTCCGGGGGGCTCCTCGAGGGTCTTGAGGATGGCGTTGCCGGAGGCTTTGGGCAGCCGCTCCTCCTCCACCCCGTCGAGGATCCACACCCGCCGCCGGCCCTCGTAGGGGCGGGAGCCGACGACCTCGACGAGCTCCTCGCGCAGGGGGTCGATCTTGATCGTGTGGGCCCGGCCGTCAGGCATCATCGCCACCACGTCGGGGTGGAGCCCGCGCCGCACCCGGTCGGCGCACGGGCTCTCGGCCCACGGCAGCAGCGCCTCGCCGCACACCGTGAGCGCCGCGGCCTCGACCGCGGCGAGCTCCCGCCCGAGCCCCGGCGGGCCGACCAGCAGCAGCGCGTGCGGCAGCCGGCCGCGGTCCCGCGCCACGACCAGGCGCTCGAGCAGCGGCTCGACGAGCGCCCCCCAGCGGCCGCGGTCCAGGACCTCGGGACCCCACCAGCGCGCGGCTCCCTCGCTCACCGCAGGGCCTCGGGGAGAACCGGCCGGATGCGCGCGAAGACCTTGTCCGGCGCCCCCGCCGCATCCACCACCCGCACCCGGTCGGGCTCGCGCCGGGCGAGCTCGAGGAAGCCCTCGCGGACCGCGCGGTGGAAGGCCGCCGGCTCGTCGTCGAGCCGGCTCTCGCGGCCCGCGCCGTGCGAGTTGCGGCGGTGGGCGCGGGTCAGCGCCGCCTCGGGGTCCAGGTCGAGGACCACGGTCAGGTCGGGCTCGAGGCCGCCGGTGGCGAGGCGGTTGAGAGCCGCGACCTCGTCCCAGCCGAGGCCGCGCACCAGGCCCTGGTAGACCAGGGACGAGTCCGCGAAGCGGTCGGAGAGGACCACCGCGCCGGCCGCGAGCGCCGGCCGGATGACCCGCTCGACGTGGTCGTGGCGCGCCGCCTCGAGGAGGAAGATCTCGCTCCAGCCGTCCGGCGCGAGCTGCGGGTCGAGGAGCAGCGCCCGCACCGCCTCGGCGAGCGCGGTGCCGCCGGGCTCGCGGGTCAGCACCGTGCGGTGGCCGAGGGTGCGCAGCCACTCGTCGAGGAGCGCAAGCTGGGTCGACTTACCTGTCCCCTCCCCGCCCTCGAAGGTGATGAAAGTGCCGCGCGGCATGCCGGGGAGTATAGACGCTGCATGCGACCACACCATCTTCCCACGTTGGAAAGCGAATTAATTCTCAATTCTCAATTCTCAATTTTCCACCACCCGTCGAAAGCAGCGGGGGGAGGGACGGGAATTCAAAATTGAGAATTGAGAACTGAGAATTACGAGTTGATGACCTTGAGGAAGGCCTCCTCGGCGCGGTAGGAGGAGCGCACGAAGGGCCCGGCGAAGACCTCGAGCCCGAGCGCGGTCCCCGCCTGTTCGAGCTCCGCGAACTCCGCAGGCGTCCAGTACCGCGCCACCTCGACCTGCTGCGGGGTCGGCCGCAGGTACTGGCCGATGGTCACCACCTGGCAGCCGGCGTCGCGGAGGTCGGCGAGCACCTCGACGACCTCGTCGCGGCTCTCGCCGAGGCCGACCATGAGCCCCGACTTGCGGATCATGTCGGGGGCCGTGCCGGCGACCCGCGCGAGCACCGCGAGCGCCCACTCGTAGCGGCCCGAGCGGCGCACCTGGCGGTAGAGCCGCGGCACGGTCTCCACAAGCCGGAGGCGCCGCCGTCAGGCAGGTCGTCACGGTCGACGGCGGTGATGACGACGTGCGCGAGGCCCATCGCCAGTGCCGCCTCGACCAGCTGCCGCGGCTCCTCGGCGTCGAGCGGACGAGGCCGCCCGTGGGCGATCGAGCAGTAGGAGCAGTTGCGGGTGCAGACCCGGCCGTTGATGAGGAAGGTCGCTGTGCCGCGGGCGAAGCACTCGGAGCGGTTGGGGCAGCGCGCCTCCTCGCAGACCGTGTGCAGGCCACCGACCCGCATGCGCTTCTTGACCTCGTGCAGCTCCCCGAGCTGCAGCCGGCGCGAGCGGATCCAGGCCGGCAGCGCCGGCCCCGGGACGCGGCCGCCGAAGCTCACGGCGCCACCACCCAGGCGTCGGGGAAGCCGGCGGCGCTCATCCGCTGCGCCACCCGGTCGGCCGAGGGCCGGTCCGGGAAGGGCCCGATGCGCAGCTTGTAGAGGGTCGCGACGCCGGGCGCGCTGGTCGAGGTCACCTGCTGGTTGTCGCGGGGGAAGCCGAGGCCCACCAGGCGGCCGCGGGCCTCCTCGATCGTCGCCTCGCGCGACGACGCCAGAAGCTGCACGAAGAAGCCTGCGGTCGCCGCCCTGGCGGTCGCCGCCGTCGCCCGCGGCCGCGGCGGCGGCTCCCGGGTCGGCTCGGGCTCCGGCTCGGGCTCCGGCTCGGGCTCGAGGAAGGGCGTGGCGGTCGGCGCCGGGCTCGGCTCCGCGAACGCCGCGGGCACGGGAGTCGGAATCACCACCTCGGGGATCTCGGTCCGCACTGCCGCCGCCTGCCGCGCCACCATCTCGCGCTCCGCCTCGTCGCTCGAATGCACCGACCACGCGGCGCCGTAGCCCAAGGCGAAGGCGATCACCATGACCACTGCCAGGCCGACCAGCAGCGCCGTCAGCCAGCGCGCGCTGAGCTCGACGACGTAGTAGCTGCGGCTCACGCCCGACCCTCGGACCGACGCCCTGCCGCGGCGCTCACTCGTTCGCGCTCTTGGCCCTGCCGAAGAGCCCCTCGAGCATCTGGATCGGCACCGGGAAGACGATGGTCGAGGCGTTCTCGGTCGAGATCTCGGTCAGGGTCTGCAGGTAGCGGAGCTGGATCGTGATCGGGTTGGCCCGCATGACGTCCGCCGCCTGGGCGAGCTTCTGCGAGGCCTCGAACTCGCCGGAGGCGTGGATGATCTTGGCGCGCTTCTCGCGCTCCGCCTCGGCCTGCTTGGCGATCGCGCGCTGCATCTCCACCGGGAGGTCGACGTGCTTGACCTCGACCATCGACACCTTCACGCCCCACGGGTCGGAGTGCTGGTCGATGATCTCCTGCAGGCGCAGGTTGAGCTCCTCGCGCTTGCTCAGGAGGTCGTCGAGGTCGACCTCGCCGAGCACCGCGCGCAGGGTGGTCTGGGCGAGCTGCGAGGTGGCGTAGATGTAGTTCTCGACGTCGACCACCGCCTTGATCGGGTTCATGACCCGGAAGTAGACCACCGCGTTGACCTTGACCGACACGTTGTCGCGGGTGATCACGTCCTGGGGCGGAATGTCGTGCACCACCGTGCGCAGGCTCATCTTGACCATGCGGTCGACCGGCCAGAACACGAACACGAAGCCCGGGCCCTTGGGCTCCCTGAGCACGCGGCCGAGGCGGAAGATCACGCCCCGCTCGTACTCGTTGAGGATGTTGATCCACTTGAAGACGACGAAGACCGCGACGAAGATCGCGAGGCCGATGCCCGAACTCAGTGCGCCCATCATGAACTCCCTTCCGTTGTCGTATCCGCCGGGACGACGTCGAGGCGCCGGTCGTGGACCACGACGACCCGCACCGCAGCGCCCGGCTCCACCGCGGCCCCGACCGAGCACGCGTCCCAGTACTCGCCGTGCACCACCACCTTGCCCGCGGGCGCGAGCGCGCCGATGGCGCGCCCCACCTCGCCGACGAGCCCCTCCCGCCCGGTGATCGGCCGCGCCCGGTGGGCTCGCAGGACCCGGGTCAGCAGGAAGCCGGTCAGGACCGCGACCACGACCGTGGTCGGCAGCACGATCCCCAGGCTCACGCGCATGGCCGGGATCGGCCCGTCGAAGAGCATCAGCGAGCCGAGCACGAAGGCGATCACCCCGCCCACCGTCAGCAGACCGAAGCTCGCCACCTTCACCTCCAGGATGAAGAGCATGAGGGCGATGAAGATCAACGCCACGCCCGCCCAGCTGATCGGCAGCACCGACACCGAGTACAGCCCGAGGAGCAGGAAGACGAGGCCGACGACGCCGGGGAAGATCCCACCCGGGTGGGTGATCTCGACGTACAGACCGAGCGCCCCCAGCGCCATCAGAAGGTAGGCGATGTTCGGGTTGGCGAGCACCGAGAAGAGGCGCTCGGCGAAGCTCGCCTCGAGCTCGACCACCTCCGCATCCTCGAGCTCGAGCGTCCGCGTCTCGCCGTCGCTGCGCGTCAGCTCGTAGCCATCGAGCTGCGCGAGCAGGTCGTCGATGTCCTTGGCGATGAAGTCGATGAGCTTCTCGGCGAGGGCCTCGTCGGCGGTGAGCGAGATGCTCTCGCGGACCGCCCGCTCGGCGGTCTCCGAGTTGCGGCCCCGCTGCTCAGCGAGCGAGCGGATCATGGCCGCCGCGTCGTTGGTCGCCTTGTCGCGCACGTCCTCCGGCAGGTTCTCGCCCTGGCCGCCCACCGGGTGGGCGGCGCCGGTGTTGGTGCCGGGGGCCATCACTGCGACGTCGGCGGCGACGAGAATGAAGAACCCGGCCGAGGCCGCCCGCGCGCCGGAGGGTGCGACGTACACGACCACCGGCACCGGCGAGGCGATGATCGCGCTCGTGATGTCGCGGGTGGTGTCGAGAAGTCCGCCGGGGGTGTCGAGCTCCATGACCACCAGCCCGGCGTCGCGCGCAGCCGCCTCCTCGAGCACCCGCTCGATGTACTGGCGGGACGCCGGCTGGATCGTGTCGTCGACCCGCATCCGCACCACGTCTGCTGCCCACGCCGGCGCGGCGAGCAACACCGCGACCACGACCGACACCGCTGCGAAAAAGCGCTGCATACCGGAGATCATAGGGCCGCAGGGCACGGGGGACAAGGGAGCAGGGCCGCCCCACCGCCCATTTCGGAGTTCGGAACTCAGAATTCGGAATGCCCCCACCCGCCCCGCTACCGGTTCACGAGCTTTGAAAAAAGGGATATCGGCCTCACGGCGACGCCCCGGCACGTGCATGATGGTGCTCTCCCTCGGAAGGGAGATACGTCGCGCGAGCGGGAGTCATTCCAGAGCGATCGTCAGCGGTAGACCGTTCTCCCGAGACAGGCGCGACTCAGGGCCCGAAAATTCCGAATTCCGAATTCCTAATTCGCACCGGTCCGCTTCATTCCCCGCCGCGCCTGCCGCCACAGTGCGCGGACGGCGCCCCGGTCCGCCGC
>JALOKS010000306.1 GCA_025456385.1 Thermoanaerobaculales bacterium
CAGGATCGTTGCCCTGTGCGGACGCAGTGGTCAGCACCACGAATCCGAACAACGCAATCGACCGCTTCGCCGCCACGGGGACCACCCCATATGGCAAAGGTCGTTCGCGGCCCGGCGGGGGAACTTAGGCAGAATAAGGGATGTGTGAAAAATAAGTGGTGAACTCGATCTTCGGCAACTGACGCCGCCGAGCTGAACCAGGAGTCGGGTATTCGAAATGCCCCTCCGCCCCCCGAAAGGACGAGAGGGCGGGCGGAGATTCCTAATCCCTCATTCCCAATTTCTCACTCCTGATTCCTGATTCTATTGAATATACCCGAGGCTCTTCAGCTGCTTGAGCGTCTCCTCGTCGAGGTCCTCGGCGGCGCGCAGGTTCGGGTCGAGCGAGGCGATCGCGACCAGCTTCTCCCAGGCCTCGAGGTGGCGGACCATCACCGCGAGCTTGTCGGCCTGCGCCGCGGCGAGGTCGTGCTGCTGCAGAGGGTCGGCTGCGAGGTCGTAGAGCTCGGCGCCGGCGCCGCCGGGGCCGCTCACCAGCGCCATGCCGCCGAGCGCCACCAGGCGCTGGCCGCCCGCCTGCGGCGACTCGGCGAAGGCGACGTAAGGCGGTTGGCCGCCGCCGGAGATGACCGGCAGCAGGCTCGCCCCCTGCAGGCCGGCCGGCAGCGACTGACCGGCGAGCTCGAGGAGGGTCGGCATGAGGTCGACCACCTCGACCACCTTGGACACGGTCTGCACGGCGCTGCCCCCGGGGTAGCGGACCAGCAGCGGCACCCGGCTCACCGGCGTGTAGAGCGACTCGCCCAGGAGGTCGCCGTGCTCCTGCAACGCGAAGCCCGTGCTGCCGAGCACGACCAGGGTCGCGCGCCGGTCGAGCCCCGCCGCCCGGAACGCGGTCATGAAACCGTCGAGGAGCGCATCGATGACCTGCACCCGCGCCGCGTACCAGGTCCGCGCCCACTCGAGGTCGGGCCCCTCGAAGGCGATCGGGTTGGCGGTTCCGCGCGACGCCAGCACCTCCTGAACCCGCTGCTCGAAGCCCTCTGGCCGGCCACTGCCCGCGAGCAGCCCGCTGACCTGCTCGAGCGCCAGGTTCGACCAACCGGCGACCAGCAGCAGAAAGTGCTCCTCCGCGTGGGCAGCCATCCAGTCGGCGGCGGCCGCCCCGGGGCTGGGCCGCACCTGATAGATCGCGAATCCCTGGGCGAGGCCGCGGTCGCTCGCGGCCGCGTCGCCCTCGACAAAGGCCGCGGTCTGCCAGCCCGCTGCAGCCAGCGCCTCGGCCAGCGTCGTCGCCTCGTCCGCCAGCTCGTCGCCGGGAGCCCGCAGTCCGTTGCTCGTCGGGTACAGGGCGGAAAGCAGCGCCGCGAGCGAGGGCTGCGCCTGCGGCGCCTGCGCGAAGGCCCACTCGAAGCGCAGCGACTCAGCGGCGAGAGCGTCGAAGGCCGGGGTCGCGGCCGGCGCCCCGTAGCAGCCGAGGCTGTCGGCGCGCAGGCCTTCGACGGCGATGATGATGATCGGGCCGCTGCCCACCGTCTTCTCGGCTGACCCCTGGCCGCCGTCGCCGCCGCAGGACATCGCCAGCACCACCGCGAGAGCGCAGGTCACGAGCGCCACCGCCAGGCCGCGAACGGTGTTCTGTTTCATTTCCGCAACACCCTCCCGGGAGCCGCGAGTCTAGCACGCGGCGCGGTGCACCCGCCCACCCGTCCGTGCAGATGCGAGATGCGAGATGCGAGATTCGAGATGCGAGATGCGAGATTCGAGATGCGAGCTACGAGATACGAGATTCCCGACCCACCCACCCAGATGCGAGATCCGCGCGCCCACGCCGTGACGGTCCACGAGCTGAACCGATCTTCTGGTCGCATCTCGTATCTCGAATCTCGTATCTGTATAGGTACCCGGGTGCTCCCTGCTTCCTGCTCCCTGCTTCCTGCTCCCTGCTTCCTGCTCCCTGCTCCCTGACCTCGGGCGGTTGCGCGGCTGGGCCGCATTCCCGGCTCATTCCAGGTTCCTGGTTCCTGAATCGAGATGCGCTACCATACCGGCTGCCCGCTGCGGCGGGCCGACCCCACATCCAACGGAGAGTGATCCATGCGCCGAACCACGACCCTCGCACTGACGCTGGTCATCACCGCGACCCTGTCCGGATGCGCCCGGAAAGAACCTCCTGCGCAGCCGCTGCCGAACGGTCTGCTGCTGAGCCTCGCCGTGCTCGAGAACGGCCCCTCCGGGCCGGTGCCGCAGCCCGCCCGGCTCGGTATCCTGACCCACGACGGCAGCGGCTGGAGCTACCGCGCGATCAGCGACCCCGACAGCAACGTCTTCCACAAGGCCATGGTCTTCCAGCCGACCGGCGGCGCGGCGGGCATCCTGACCGCCGGCGGCACCCGCGCGCTGGTCAAGCTGTGGGCGGCCGACGGCACGGCGCGCACCCTGTGGGAGAAGGACTTCGGCGGTAAGTTCAGCCGCATGCGCGATCTCGAGGCGGCCGACCTCGACGGCGACGGCCGCACCGACATCGCGGTGGCGACCCACGACCAGGGCGTGGTCGCGGTCCTCTCCGACAACGGGGCCGGCGGCTTCGACGCCGTGGAGCTCGACGCCGAGCCGAACACCTTCGTGCACGAGGTCGAGGTCGGGGACCTCGACGGCGACGGTGTGACGGAGGTCTACGCCACGCCGAGCCTGCCCAACAAGCTCGACGGCACGCCGCAGCCCGGCTTCGTGACCCGCTACGTGCCGGGCGCCGGCGCAGGCCGGGACCTGGTCGCCGACCTCGGCGACCGCCACGCCAAGGAGATCCTGATCGCGGACGTCGACGGCGACGGCGGCGACGAGCTCTACGTGTCGGTCGAGGCGGTGGCCGGCGGCCGGGTCGAGATCCTGCGCTTCGACGCCGGCACCGCGCCGACCCAGGGCCGGCTGATCGCGAGCCTCGATGACAGCCTCTGCCGCTTCCTCACCGCCGGGGACGTCGACGGCGACGGCGTCCGGGAGATGGTCGCCGCCGCCAGCACGAGCGGCCTCTGGCTTCTGCGGCCGGGCGATGACCCGCAGGCCGAGTGGGCCATCGAGTCCATCGACCGCAACTCGGGCGGCTTCGAGCACGCCGCGATCCTCACCGACCTCGACGGCGACAGCGTCGACGAGCTCTACGTGGCGAACGACGACGACGGCGAGATCAACCGCTACCGGTGGGTCGACGGCGCGCCGCAGCGCGAGCTGCTCTACACCCACCCCGAAGGCCTGTCGGGGTTCACCTGGAACATCATGCCGTGTCCTACGGCGCTGATGCCAGCGCCGTAGAAATTTTGAATTTTGAATTCTCAATTTTGAATGAACCAGCCACCCCGTCCATGAATGCGGGGAGGGACGGGTGGGAACTCAAAACTAAAAATTCAAAATTGAGAATCAGGCGCCGTTCTCGCCGAGAGTGACCGTGATCGCGAAGCGCTCGTTCTCGGGGGCGACGCCGTCGGCGAGCTCGAGGCCGCCCTCGGCCACGTTGCCGGCGCGGAGGATGTCGTCGAGCACCGGCTGCAGCGCCGCGCGCGAAGCCTCCGGCCCGGTGATCGCGAGCCTCGCCACCGGCCAGCGCAGGCTCTTCTGCGCCAGGGTCTTGGCGCCGCGGACCTTGGTCAGGACCTCGACCGCCGCCTCGAAGGTGCCCTC
>JALOKS010000307.1 GCA_025456385.1 Thermoanaerobaculales bacterium
GAGCCACGAGACCCCGGCGGCGACCGGGGCCGAGGCGGCCGCGCCGCGCAGCTCCGACGCGAGCACCACCGAGCCCTCGTAGCCGTAGCCCGGAATGCCACCGCTCTGGGTGAAGGCGATGGGCAGTGGCCACTGCAGCGGCCCGGCCGCGGCGCCCGCGGGCAGCCGCCACTCGACCTCGGTGGCGAGCCCGGCGCCGCCCGGGTGCTTCCAGTAGATGTGCCAGCCGGGCTCGATATCGAAGCGCACGCCGAGCAGGGGGCCCGAGCCCGGCCGCGCAGCGTCGCGGCCGGCGACGAGCCGCACCGCCGCGTGACTCCCTCCGGGCTCGGCGGCGTCTGAGCCGGACGCCGACAGGCAGGCGACCACGACCGCTGACGCGAGGCTGAGGGACCGGCGGCTCACGAACCAGGAAAATCAGCCCGAGAGGGCGATATTCCCCGGCTCGTGGACCCGCAGCACGCGCTGCGCCGGCCAGTCCACCACCACCAGGCTGCCGGTCGCGACGAAACGGTCGAGGCCGAGGTCCTGGGTGAGGACCCTGATCACGCCGCCGTGAGCGACCAGGAGGTGGCGCCCGGGTGCGAGCTCGGCGACGAAGCCGCGGACCCGCGCGCCGAGCTCGCGGTGGCTCTCGCCGCCCGGCGCCGCGAAGCCCCGGAAGGTCCCGAAGACCTCGCGGTAGGCGCCGTCCGCCTCGGCGTAGGTGCAGCCCTCGAGCTCGCCGAAGTGGCACTCGCGCAGGCGGCGGTCGGTGCGCGGCTCGCCGCGGAGCAGGCGCGCGCTCTCGACCGCGCGCTGCAGGTCCGAGGACCACAGGCCGTCGAAGCGCTCGCCGTCCACCTCCGCCTTGAGCGCCGTCGCCTGCCGGCGCCCGCGCTCGGTCAGCGGCGGGTCGCTCCAGCCGGCCACCCGCTTGCCGGCGGAGTAGGTGGTCTCGCCATGGCGCACCAGCCAGAGCTCCATGACCGCGGAGGATAGCGCAGCCCGCGCTCAGTCGCCGGGCTTCGCGTACATCTGCTCGATGAGCTCGGCGTAGGCCGCAGCCACCACCCGGCGCTTGACCTTCATGGTCGGCGTCAGCTCGCCGCCGTCGACCGTGAAGGGCCGCGGCAGCACCCGGAAGTCCTTGATCCGCTCGAAGCGCGCGAGCCGGGCGTTGACGCCCTCGACCACCGCGGCGTAGGCGACCGCGAGCTCCGGATGCGCGAGCGCCGCCGCGTGGTCCGCCGGGTCGAGGTCGTGCTCGCGCGCCCAGGCGGCCACGCCCTCGAGGTCGGGGGCGAGCAGGGCGACCACGTAGGGCCGTCCCTCGCCGATCAGGACCGCGCTCTCGACCAGTGGCGACTGCTTGAGCTCGCTCTCCACCGGCTGCGGGGCGATGTTCTTGCCGCCCGCGGTGACGATCAGGTCCTTCTTGCGGTCGGTGATGAACACGAAGCCGTCGCCGTCGATCACGCCGATGTCGCCGGTCGCGAAGAAGCCCTCGCCGTCGAAGACCTCGGCGGTGCGCTCCGGCTTGTTCCAGTAGCCCGGGAAGACGGAAGGGCCCCGCGCCAGCAGCTCGCCGTCCTCGGCGACCTTCATTTCGTAGCTCGCGAACGCCCTCCCCACCGAGCCCAGACGCAAGGTGTCCGGGGTCGGCCCGTTCATGGTGATGATGGGCGAGGTCTCGGTCAGCCCCCAGGCCTCCTGCACGGGGACTCCGATCGCCTGGAAGAAGTCGTGGACGTACAACGGCACCGCGGCGCCGCCGCAGAACACCGCCCGCAGGCGGCCGCCGAGGGCGCCGCGGACCTTGGCGAGCACCAGCCGGTCGGCGAGGCGGTGGCGCAGGGCGAGGCCCGCTCCGGGCGCCTGTCCCGCGCGGCGGCGGCGGGCCGCCTCCGAGCCGACCGCGAGCGCCCACTGGAAGAGCGCGCGCCGCAGCGGCGGCGCTGCGGCGGCCTTCGCCATCACCGCCGCGTGCACCTTTTCGAGCAGCCTCGGTACGGCGGCGAAGACCACCGGGCGGATCTCGGCCATCAGGGCGCCGGCGTGGAAGACCGAGCAGTAGGCCCGCGACGCGCCGAGGCTCATGTACATGAAGCCGGCGATGCGCTCGATCATGTGGCACAGCGGCAGGCACTCGAGGCCGAGCTCGTCGGAGGAGATGTCGACCCGCCCGAGGGCCTCGCGGGCGTTGGTGGCGATGTTGCGGTGGGTCAGCATCACGCCCTTGGGCTCGCCGGTGGTGCCCGAGGTGTAGACGATGGTCGCGAGGTCGTCCTCGCGGACCTTCGCGGCGCGCTCCCAGAAGCGCTCGCCCGCGCCCGGCGCCCCGGCCGTCATCAGCGCCTCGAGGTCGAGAACGCCCGCGGCGCGCTCGCCCTCGAGCTGCGCCAGGTGGCGGAGGCCCGGGCAGCTCTCCCGCACCTCGAGCAGCTTCGCCATCTGCGCCGGGTCCTCGGCGATCGCCGCCGCGGCACCCGAGTCGCGGACTTGGTAGGCGACCTGCTCCGGGGTCAGGGTGCCGTAGATCGGGACGTTGACCGCGCCCAGGCCGAGCACGGCGATGTCCACCATGTGCCACTCGGGGCGGGTGTCGCAGAGCACCAGGACGCGGTCTCCCGGCCCGACACCGAGGCCGACCAGGGCGTCGGCGAGCGCCGCCACGCGGTCGAAGAACTCCAAGGTCGAGAAGGACCGCACCGAGCCCGGCCGGAGGTGCCGGTAGTGGTCGGGCCGCGGCCGTTCGAGCTCGTGGCGATAGAGATCGAGCAGGGTGCGATCGGTCATGGCTCCCTCCCCGGGCGCCGGGCGTGCCGACCTGAGGCTTCTGGATGTCGGCGTCCATGATCCGCCAGGCGGGCGCGGGGCGCAAGGGGCGGGAGCGGCCGCCGATCCCCGGGCGGCGTATCCTGCACCCACGGGAGGGTCGGATGAAGCTCATCGCCGACATCAGCGTCATCCCGCTCGGGGTCGGCCTGTCGCTGTCGGCCTACGTCGCCGCCTGCGAGAAGGTCCTCGCCGAGGCCGGGCTGAAGCCCCGGCTGCACGCCAACGGCACCAACGTCGAGGGCGACTGGGACGCGGTCATGGCGGCGCTCAGGCGTTGCCACGAAGTTCTGCACGCGATGGGCGTGCCGCGGATCGCGACCAATGTCCGGCTCGGCACCCGGGTCGACCGCGAGGCCTCGATGGACGCCAAGCTCGCGAGCGTCGAGGAGAAGCTGGGCGGGTGAGGGCCGCGTCAGCCGATCGGGCGCGGACGCGGACGCGGGCACCTTCCGGTGCCGGGGCGGGTCGAGGAGGGTCGGGAGAATGAGCGGAGTCGGCACACCGTACGCGAAATGGCAGCCGTCGGGCTCATACGATGCCATCGTCATCGGCTCCGGCATCGGCGGCCTCGCCGCCGCCGCTCTCCTCGGACGGCGCGGCGGCCTGCGGAGCCTGGTGCTCGAGCGCCACACCGTCGCCGGCGGCTTCACCCACACCTTCAGCCGCAAGGGCTGGGAGTGGGACGTCGGCGTCCACTACATCGGCCAGGTCGATCGTGAGGGCTCGCTGCTGCGCCGCGTGTTCGCCGAGGTGAGCGACGGCGGTCTCGCCTGGGAGCCGATGGGCGAGGTCACCGACACGGTCATCGTCGGCGGCCGCCGCGTCGAGTACCTGGCCGGGCGCGAGGCCTGGCGGCA
>JALOKS010000058.1 GCA_025456385.1 Thermoanaerobaculales bacterium
ACAACCCGAAGACCGGAGCGTCAGGTCTACCCGAACGAGGCCCTGATCCCGAGAGGCCATGCCGGCTTGAACCGGGACTCCATCGCCATGGCCCATCAGATCCGAACCCTGTCGAAGACGCGCCTCGGTCACCACATCGGCCGCCTCGACGATCCTGGCATCCGCGGCGATGTGCGCGCCGCAATGCGGGCTCAGCTCGACCTCGACTGAACGGGTGGCGGTGGTTCACGACGCGACTTCGTCACCACGAACGATCAAGACGGCTCGCCGCCTTTGAAGCAGGAGGTCCGGAGTGATGGAGGTGCGGGGCGTCGCGGTGCAACTCCGTGCTCGGCACCGACCCTCCCAATGACCGTCATCCCGAGCGAGCGAAGCGAGTCGAGGGATCCCCCACGGGTGATCGGGCCGCTGGTCGTGCGCGAGGGCCTGAGGTCCTCCCCCGTGTCCGTAACCCGTCCCGGCGAGCCGGCGGCCGCGGCGGGGTCAGTCGAACTTGCCCTTCGGGAAGCTGTACCTCTCGACGAGGGCTCGTCTGTCGTCGTCGGGGAGTGACCTCATGTGGCCTCTCCAGCCGGGGCAGAAGTTGGCGTGCCAGCGCCACACGCGCCCGAGCAGCGAGCGGGGGTTGGCGTCGTACTTGGCTCGGAGGGCGCAGGTCGCGCAGCTTGATTCGCTCATCGTTCCTCACCGCCCGGTCGTCTGGCGGTCGCACGGCTGGATTCGCCGGCTCGACCCGGCCGATTGTAGTCGCTCCCCCTTTCGGAACCTGAGCCGTGCCAGACCGGAGTGCCGGCGATCTCGACCTGCCGGGAGCCGGCGAAATCCTCGTCGTTCCGGGAAAAGGGTACCGGGACCGGGCCGCCGATCGACGATCGAGGATCTTCGAGCCGGGCGCGGTCTGCCCGGCCGGGGTTCGGGAGAGATGGAGAGGCGGCTCAGGCGGCGCGGGGTTGGGTCTCAGGACCACGGAAGAACCGACGCCGGAAGTACAGCGCCACGTTGACCAGGCCGATGAGCACCGGCACCTCGACGAGCGGCCCGATGACCGCCGCGAAGGCGACCCCGGAGTCGATGCCGAAGGTGGCGATGGCGACCGCGATGGCGAGCTCGAAGTTGTTCGAGGCGGCGGTGAAGCTGAGCGTCGCGGAGCGTGGGTAGTCGGCGCCGACCTTCTTCGACATGGCAAAGGAGACCAGGAACATCAGCACGAAGTAGACCACCAGCGGGATCGCGATCCGCACCACGTCGAAGGGCAGCTGGACGATGACCTCGCCCTTGAGCGAGAACATCACGAGGATCGTGAACAGCAGGGCGATCAGGGTGACCGGCGAGATCTTCGGGATGAAGACCCGGTGGTACCACTCCTTGCCCTTGAGCCTGATCAGCGAGAAACGGGTGATGACCCCGGCCAGGAACGGGATGCCGAGGTAGATGAGCACGCTCTCGGCGATCTGGCCGATGGTCACCCTGACCTCAGTCCCGGCGAGCCCGAACAGCGGCGGCAGCACGCTGATGAAGAACCAGGCGTAGACCGAGAAGAACAGCACCTGGAAGACCGAGTTGAAAGCCACCAGGCCGGCGCAGTACTCGGTGTCGCCGCAGGCGAGCTCGTTCCAGACGATGACCATGGCGATGCAGCGGGCGAGCCCGATCATGATCAGCCCGACCATGTACTCCGGCTTGTCGGCGAGGAAGGCGATGGCGAGCAGGAACATCAGGATCGGGCCGACGACCCAGTTCTGGACCAGGGACAGGGCGAGCACCTTCCAGTCCCGGAACACCCGGCCCATCTCCTCGTAGCGCACCTTGGCGAGCGGCGGGTACATCATCAGGATGAGGCCGACGGCGATCGGGATGTTGGTCGTCCCGACCGAAAACCGGTTCCAGAAACCGGCGATCCCCGGCGACAGGTGGCCCCAGCCGACCCCCACCGCCATGGCGAGGAAGATCCACAGGGTCAGGTAGCGGTCGAGCAGGCTGAGCTTCCTGGCGACGCTCTCGTGTGCGGTCATCGACATTCTCCAGAGGCTCGACGATTCGGCCCTCGCGTTGAGCCCGAAGCGGCCCTGGCCAGGGCGCCGTCGTAACCGAGCCGGCACAGGTCCTCGACCGGAACCCGCCGCAGCTGCTCGACCAGCCGCTCGTCGGCTTCGAGCTGCGGTTCGTCGCCGGCGGCGGCGATCGCGACCCGCACCCACTCGCGGGCGGTGAGGTCGTCAGACAGCCCCACGTACACCCAGCGGCCGTCCTTGCGCTCGGTCACCAGGCCGCAGCGCTTGAGCTCCCTGAGGTGCAGCGACACCGTCGACGTGGCGAGCTTGAGGACCTCTGTGACCTGGCACACGCACAGCTCCCCGCCGCGCAGCATGGCGACGGCGCGCAGGCGGGCCGGGTGCCCGAGGGCGCGGGCGGCGGCGACGGCGGAGTCGAGATCCCGATCCATCATTTCGTCTTCTTGCAAAATATAGAATTGCGGTCCCGGTCTGTCAAGCTTGCGTCCCAGGGTCGCGCTCGGCTAGACTCCGCGGGTCGAACGGCGGCCGTCGGGCGCCCGGCGGCAGGGGATGGGGTCCCCCTCCAACCGCCCGCTGCGGGCTGATGACTCCTGGCAAACCGCCCCCGGGGAGTCGGGGCCAGGAGGTGACGCCCATGATTGGAATGTACGCCCTCGCCGCCGCGTGGCTCGCCCTCGCCATTCTCGCAACCGTGCTCGCCAACCGGCTCAAGGTCTCGATGGCCCTGACCGAGATCTGCGTCGGCATGGCGGCCGGCTTCGCGGCCGAGCGCTGGCTGCCCCCCGGCGCCCTCGGCGCCGACGAGCCCTGGCTGCGCTTCCTCGCCGGCGCCGGCGCCGTGCTCCTGACCTTCCTCGCCGGCGCCGAGCTCGAGCCGGTGGTGCTGCGCGCCAAGGCGAAGGAGGTCCTGGTCGTCGGCGCCGTCGGTTTCGTGGCGCCGTTTCTCGGCTGCGCCGCGGTCGCCCGCTTCGTCCTCGGCTGGGACCCGGCGGCGAGCTGGCTCGCCGGCGTCGCCCTGTCGACGACCTCGATGGCGGTGGTCTACGCGGTCATGCTCGAGACCGGCTTCAACCGGACCGAGTTCGGCAAGGGGATCCTCGGGGCCTGCTTCGTCAACGACCTCGGCACGGTGATCGCCCTCGGTCTCCTGTTCGCACCGTTCACCCGGCGCACCGTCGTGTTCCTCGTGGTCAGCGCGCTGCTCATCGCGCTCCTGCCGCGGCTCACCGCGGGCCTCACCCGCCGCTACGCCTACCGCACCGCCGCCATCCGCACCAAGTGGGTGCTGGCCGTTCTCTTCGGCCTCGGCGCCCTCGCCCTGTGGTCGGGCAGCGAGGCGGTGCTGCCCGCTTACATCGCCGGCATGGTCCTGGCCGGCGCGGCCGCCGACGACCACCACTGGATCCGCCGGATGCGCACCCTCACCATCGGCTTCCTGACCCCCTTCTACTTCCTGCGCGCCGGCGCCCTGGTGTCCCTGCCCGCGGTCGCCGCCGCCCCCCTCGTCTTCCTGCTGCTGTTCGGCGCCAAGTCGGCGAGCAAGATCTTCGGCCTCTTCCCGGTGGTCGCCCGCTTCCGGCGCGAGCGCAACGAGCGCTGGTACTACACGCTGATGATGTCGACCGGTCTCACCTTCGGCACCATCTCGGCGCTCTACGGCCTGAGCCACGGCATCGTCAGTCGCCAGCAGTACTCCTTCCTCGTGGCGGTGGTCATCGCCAGCGCCGTGATTCCGACCCTGATCGCGAGCTTCGCCTTCACGCCGCGCCACCTGCTGCCGGCCGCCGACGCCCCTCCCGGCGCCCAGCCGCCGCGCGACGAGGACGGCCTCGGTCAGGAGTGACGGTGACCGAGATCGGCGCCCGACGACGAGCCCGGAATCAGCACAGGCCTTCCGGGCCGGGGCTTGCGCGCGGGGTGCTTCGGCGTACACTGCGCGCCGCAGTCGGAGGATGGATGGACGACCCTGACCCTCGAGTGACCGCGACAGACTGACACCGTCCCGTCGGGCGAACCCCGTTCCGCCGGGACGGACCGGAGGCCCCGATGCACCACTGCCGACCGCTCATCGCCCGTGCCCGACTCGGCTTGAAGCCCCCAGCGCCGCACCGCCGCGAGGTGCGGCCGTGACCGCGGCCGGCGAGACGACCGGCCTGTCGGCCCAGGACCTGCGCGAGATCTGGCCGGTGCTCGACGCCGGGGAGCGGACGCAGGGCTTCAGCCTCCTCGAGCGGGAGGAGGCCGTCGACTTCTTCCAGTCGCTGTCCGCGTTCTCCCAGGCCCAGATCGTCGAAGGGCTGCACGGGTCCGAGCGCCGGCTGTGGCTCCGGTCGCTGGCGCCGGACGACGCCGCCGACCTCCTCCAGGAGCTCGACCCGGAGCTGCGGACCGAGCTGCTCGACGAGCTCGACCCGCCCACCCGGCACGAGGTCGCCGCGCTCATGGCCTACGCCCAGGACGACGCGGGCGGCCTGATGAGCCCGAGGTACGCCCGCATCCGGTCCGAGCAGACCGCCGACGAGGCGATCCGCTACCTTCGCCGGCAGGCCCGCGACCAGCTCGAGACGATCTACTACGCCTACGTGCTCGACTCGACTCAGCGCCTGCTCGGGGTCGTGTCCTTCCGCGAGCTGTTCGCGGCCGCGCCCGACCGGCCGGTCCGCGAGCTCATGAGCGACAGCTTCATCTTTGCGCCCGACGACATGGACCAGGAGGAGGTGGCGCGGCTGCTCGCCCGCCACGACCTGCTCGCCCTGCCCGTGGTCGACGCGGCCGGGAGGATGAAGGGCATCGTCACCGTCGACGACATCGTCGACGTGGTCCAGGAGGAGGCGACCGAGGACGCGCACAAGGCGGCCGGCATGCAGGCCCTCGACGCGCCCTATCTCCAGACCGGCATGCTCGAGATGGTCCGCAAGCGCGCGGTGTGGTTGACCGTCCTCTTCCTGGGCCAGACGCTGACCGCCAGCGCCATGGGCCACTTCGAGGAGGAGATCGCGAGCGCGGTGGTGCTCGCCCTCTTCGTCCCGCTCATCGTCTCGAGCGGCGGCAACTCGGGCTCGCAGACCACCACCCTGGTCATCCGCGCCATGGCCCTCGGCGAGGTCCAGCTCCGCGACTGGTGGCGCATCCTGCGCCGGGAGCTGGTGTCCGGGCTCGTCCTGGGCGCCATCCTGGCCACCCTCGGCCTGCTCAGGATCGTCGCCTGGCAGACCTTCTTCGGCGCCTACGGCGACCTCGGGTACCTGGTCGCGGTCACTGTGGCCGCGAGCCTGGTCGGCGTCGTGGTAGTGGGTACCCTGTGCGGCGCCATGCTGCCCTTCGTGCTGCGCCTCGCCGGGGCGGACCCGGCGAGCGCCTCGGCGCCCTTCGTCGCCACCCTGGTCGACGTGTCGGGGGTCGTGATCTACTTCACCCTGGCCCGGCTGCTGCTCAGCGGGAGCCTGCTGTGACAATGTTCCACCCGGTCGCCGGAGGCCCGGTTCGCGACACGATGGAGACGGTGACCCTTGACCGCGTCGATGTTGACACGAGCCGCCTGTGCCGGCCCCGACGACCCCGACCGCACTTGCACCGGAACCTTCGGTCGGACTGATGCATTGCTCGCGCTTGCCATCGTCGTTATCGGTCGTCGTAATTCCCTCTTCATCGGGACCTTCGGTCGGACTCACCCCTGACGCGGGCGGGCGGACGCCTGCTTGACAACCTCGGAAATTTGGCTATATTGCCAAGTTATGAGCGAGCAACGGAAGCTTCAGGGTGAGACCAGGGCCCACATCGAGGCTCGAGCCAGGGTCGTCAAGGCGCTGGCCCACCCGAGCCGGCTGTTCATGGTCGACGAGCTGTCGCGCGGCGAGCGCTGCGTCTGCGAGCTCACCGAGATGGTCGGCACCGACGTGTCGACGGTGTCGAAGCACCTCGCGGTGCTCAAGAAGGCGGGCGTCGTGCTCGACGAGCGGCGCGGCCAGCAGGTGTTCTACCGGCTGCGGGTTCCCTGCATCCTGAACTTCTTCGGTTGCGTCGAGGCGGTGCTAGACGAGGTCGGGCGGCGCGAGCTGGTGCAGATCTCGTGACGGTCTTTTTTTTGACCGAGTATTGGCAAATTTGCCAAATATCATCGACACCGAAGCTGGAGACCCGTGGTGATTGACTGGAAGAACGAGTGGAAGCCTCTGGCCTGGATGGTGACCATCTTCGCGGTCTTCTTCTGGCTGCCGATCGGATGGCCGCGTTTCGACGGCGCCGTGACCGAGGCCCTGGCCCTGACCCGCTGGTACGCGCGCGAGCACGTGCTGCTGTGCCTCGTGCCGGCGTTCTTCATCGCCGGGGCGATCGCCTCGTTCGTGTCCCAGGCCGCGGTCATGAAGTACCTCGGGCCGAGGGCGCCGAAGGCCGTCGCCTACGGCGTCGCCTCGGTGAGCGGCACCATTCTCGCCGTGTGCTCGTGCACGGTGCTGCCGCTGTTCGCCGGAATCCACCAGATGGGCGCCGGCCTCGGCCCCGCGACCTCGTTCCTGTACTCGGGTCCGGCGATCAACGTCCTCGCCGTCGTGCTGACGGCGAGCGTCCTCGGCGCCAAGCTCGGCGCAGCGCGGGCGATCGGCGCGGTGCTGTTCGCGGTCGTGGTCGGCGTGCTGATGGCGCTGATCTTCCGCCGCTCGGAGCAGCAGCGCGTCGACGCCGCGATGGCCCTACCGGAGCCCGAGGGGGTGCGGCCGCTCGGTCAGGTGGCAGCCTTTTTCGCGGCGCAGGTGGCGATCCTGGTGTTCGCCAACTGGGCGCGGCCCGACGACCCGAGCGGCCTCTGGTTCGCGATCTGGCGGGCCAAGTGGTGGCTAACCGGCGCCGGCGGCGTCGCCCTCGGCGTGATCCTGGTGCGCTGGTACACGCTGGCGACCTGGAAGGCGGCGGCGATCGCGGCGCCGACCCTGGCGCTGGCCCTGCTGCTGCCGGAGCACCCGGAGCTCGCGTTCACCGCCGGTGTGATCGGCCTCGCGATCGTGACCGCCCGCGACCGGGGAGAGCTCGGCGCCTGGTTCGCCTCGAGCTGGGGCTACGCCAAGCAAATCCTGCCGCTGCTGCTCGGCGGCGTGCTGATTGCCGGATTGCTGCTCGGCCGGCCCGGACACGAAGGGCTGATCCCGTCGGGGTGGGTGGCGGGCGCGGTCGGCGGCAACGGCTTCGGCGCGACCCTGTTCGCCGCGATTGCCGGCGCCCTGATGTACTTCGCCACCCTGACCGAGGTGCCGATCCTGCAGGGCCTGATCGGCGCCGGGATGGGCGCCGGCCCGTCGCTGGCGCTGCTGCTCGCGGGCCCGGCCCTGTCGCTGCCCAACATGATCGTCATCGCCAGCGTGATCGGCTGGAAGAAGACCGCCGTCTACGTCGGCCTGGTGGTGGTGATGGCCACCGTCACCGGCATGGTTTACGGAACGTTCATCGCCTAGGAGGATCGTCGTGAAAAAGCTCATCATCCTCGGTCCCGGCTGCCCGCGCTGCGAGCGGCTAGCGACAACGGCCAAGCAGGCCGCAGACCAGCTCGGAATCGAGTACGAGCTGGAGAAAATCAGCGACATCAAGCGCTTCATCGACTTCGGCCTGATGATGACGCCGGGTCTGGTCGTCGATGGCAAGCTCAGAGTCCAGGGCAACGTCCCGTCCCTCGACAAGGTCAAGACAATGTTGACGGACGGTGCGGCATGAGCCGGCGCCCGAATCTCGCCACGCCCCTCCTGATGGCCTGCCTCCTGGTCGCCCTCGGGACCGCGGGCGCGGTAGCCGCCGCTGACGGGACGGCGCCCGCTCCGGCCGCTGTGACCGACGGGGTGGTCGTCTTCTACTTCCACGGTAACGTCCGCTGCGCGACCTGCCGCACCATCGAGAGCTACGCCCACGACGCCGTTCGTACCGGCTTCGCCGACGAGCTCGACGACGGCGTCCTCAGCTGGCGGGTGGTCAACGTGGACGAGCCGGCGAACAAGCACTACGTGGAGGACTTCCGGCTCGTCACCCGGTCGGTGGTGCTGGCCGAGGTCCGCAACGGCACCGTGGTCCGGTTTGAGAACCTCGACAAGGTCTGGCAGCTGGTGCGGAATCAGGCCGACTTCGTCAGCTACGTCCAGAGCGAGACGCGCGAGTTCCTCGGGGCGGGCTGATGGACCCGCTCTGGCTCGGGCTGGGCTCGGCCCTGTGGCTCGGGGTCCTGACCTCGATCAGCCCCTGCCCGCTGGCCACCAACATCGCCGCCGTCTCGTACGTCGGCCGCCAGGTCGGCAGCGCCCGCGCCACCCTCGCCTCGGGCGTTCTGTACACGCTCGGACGGACCCTGGCGTACGTCGCGCTCGGCGCCGCGGCGGTGTGGTCGCTGATGTCCCTGGTCGCGGTGTCGAGCTTTCTCCAGGGGACCTTTCCGAGGCTCATTGGACCGCTTCTCATCGTGCTCGGGCTGCTGCTGCTCGGCGTCGTCAAGCTGAACCTCCCCGGTCTCGGTTTCAGCGACCGTCTCAAGCGATGGGTCGACAGCTCGGGCATCTGGGGCGCCGGGCTGCTCGGCATCGTTTTCGCGCTGTCGTTCTGCCCGGTGTCGGCGGGGTTGTTCTTTGGCGGCCTGGTGCCGCTGGCGACCGAGCACGGCTCGCCCCTGCTGCTGCCCGCGGCCTTCGGCGTTGGGACCGCGCTGCCGGTGGCGGTCTTCGCGGTGCTGCTCGCCGCGGGCGTCGGCTGGCTCGGCTCGGCCCTCGACAGGGTGCAGGCGGTGGAGCGCTGGGCTCGACCGGCGACCGCGGTCGTGCTCATCGCAGTCGGCGTCTACGAGACGCTGCGCTCGACCTTCTACCTGATCTGACGACATGACCGGAGGGAGCACGACGATGACCCAACGAGACGGAAACGGCTGGAAGCTCCACGCGCTGGCGTGGCTCGTGGTGCTGGCGGCGATCACGGCGTACGCGGCGGCGACGAGGTCCTGGTTCCTGACCGCGGCGCCGGTCGGCTTCCTGTTCGGCTTCTTCCTCCAGAAGGGCGACCTGTGCGGCTCGTCGGCGATGAGCGAGGTGCTCGTGTTTCGCGACGCCCGGAAGCTGGCGGGGGTGTGGGTGGCGATCGCCGTGTCGATGGTCGGCTTCGCGGTCATCGCCGAGCTCGGTTGGGTGGCGCTCATGCCAAAGCCGCTGATATGGGCGAGCGCGCTCGTCGGTGGTGCGATCTTCGGCGCCGGCACCGTGCTTGCCGGCGGCTGCATCTCGGGCTGCCTGTACAAGGCCGGCGCCGGCAACCTCAACTCGATGGCGGCCCTGATCGGCATGCCGCTCGGCATTGCGATCGTCGAGCACGGGCCGCTCAACCGGATGCACCTGTCGCTCAAGGGCCAGGTCATCCCGGCCGCGGACGGTGGTCCGGTGACGCTGTCGTCCCTGACCGGGATACCCTACTGGCTGCTGGCGCTCCTCATCGCGGGCGCCACCCTCGCCGTCGCCTGGCGCCTGCGGCGGCCACGGACTCCGGGCAGCGGCCACGGCGCCTCCGATGAGCGGCCCTTCCTCGCCCGGCCCTGGCGGCCCTGGCAGGCCGGCATCGCCATCGGCCTGTTGGCCGTTCCCGGTTTCCTGTCCGCGGTGGCGAGCGGGCGCAGCTACCCCCTCGGGGTGACCCACGGCGTGCTCCAGGCCTACGAGCTGGTCACCGACGACGTCAAGGTCGTCACCGGCCGGCCCGCACCGGCGACACAGGAGGCGGCGCCGACGCCGGCGCCGCGGCGCAAGGTCAGCGGCTGGCTGATGCTGCTGGTGGTCGCGATGATCCCCGGCGCCTGGGCGGCCGCGCGGATGTCCGGCCAGGCCAGACTGCTGCCCAAGCCGCCGGACGAGATCGTGATCGCCTTCCTCGGCGGCATCCTGGTCGGCGTCGGCGCCGCCTTCGCCACCGGCTGCGTGGTCGGCAACATCCTCTCGGGCTGGGCCCTGATGAGCGTCGGCATGTTTCTGTTCGGCGTCGTCACCCTGCTCGCCAACTGGGCGACGGCCGCCGTCTACCTGATTGGGGGACCGGCGGTCGCGGCCAGGAGAAACCACATCGGGTGAGACGAGAACGATCATCGCCCGTGCTCGTTGTCCGCCGCCCGCCAGCGCCGCCCTCGTCGGACGAGGGCATGCGTACGAGCACCGGCGCCCGTGGCCCGGGGGGACGATCGTCGCGGGCGACGCGTGGGGTTTGACCGGTGCCGTCCGGGGGTGGACAATCCGAGCCGTGCAGGCCTCCGACCGAGCTCCAGCTCTCTCCGGGTTCCCGGTGACGCGCATGGTCGAGGTGCGCTTCGTCGACGTCGACGCAATGGGGCACGTCAACAACGCGAACTACGCCACCTACTTTGAGGAGGGGCGGGTCGCCTACATCCGAAGAGCCCTGCCGGGGAGGTTCTCCGACCGCGACCTCGGCGCGACTTTTCCCTTCATCCTGCTCGACCTCCACTGCCGGTTCCTGTCGCCGGTTCGGGTGGCCGAGGTGCTCGAGGTGGGCGTCCGGCTGTCCCGGCTGGGCTGTAAGAGCTTCGACTTCGAGTACCTGGTCGTCGCGCAGGCCGACGGGCGGGCGGTGGCCACCGGCCGGTCGACCCAGGTCTACTACAACTACGCCGAGGACCGCACCGAGCCGGTTCCGGACGAGCTTCGCGAGGCATTTGCCCGGATCGAGGGCGGCCGGACGCCCAACTCGTGAGGGCGCCGACCGCGGCGGCCGTTCATCCCTGAGCCGTCGTTCCAGACCCGTCGTCCCGACCTTTCGCTGCCCTCGGGCGGGACGGCTCGGTCCGATCCGGCGGTCCCCGGGAGGGTCCCGTAGTGGACGCCGGGGCCGCCACCGGTGGAGTTTACGGCTCGTGGGGCCGGTGTGCCGCTTTACAGGACCGGGGCGGATCGCGGCCTCGACCGCGACGAGCGCGTCGACGGGGACTGCGCCGGGGTCAGTGAGCAGGGTGTTCGACACGTCGAGCCGGTCAACCGAGCTCCACCGAGCCGCGGGTTCCGTGAAAGAAGACCAGGCGGTCGAGGTT
>JALOKS010000308.1 GCA_025456385.1 Thermoanaerobaculales bacterium
CGCCTCGATCGCGCGGCCCGCGCCGCCGGCCCGCTCCTCGACGAAGCGCCCTATCGCCTCATCCTCGCCGTCGTCGGCGCCCGGGCGCTGGCGACGGCCAGTGACCTCGAGGGCGGGCTCGCCCTCCTGTACGCGCCGGGTGTCGACCAGGCGGACGCCGACATCCTCTACCTGCGGGGCCACCTCGAAGGCATCGGCGGCGATCTTCCCGCCGCCCGGTCGACCGTCCTCGAGCTGCTCGACGGGGGCGCCACCTCGCGATCTCACCACGACGGGCGGTTTCTGCTGCTCGAGATCGCCTCCCGGACCCGGGACCGCGACCTCGCCGCCGCCGCGGCCGGCCTGTTCAGCATCTCGGGAGGCGCCGCCGAATCGAGCCGGAGCCAGCGCACGGCGCTGTGGGCCCGCGCGCACCTCTGGTGGGACGAGTGCAGCCCGATCGACGAGCAGCTCCGCAGCTCCCAGCTCGCCGCAGACGGCGACGCCCTCGGCTGCCTCGCGCGCTGGCGCCGCGGCCGCACCGCAGCGGACGACGTCGAGCTCATGACCCGTTCCGTCGAGCTCAACCGGGACGGCGCCCTGCTCGGGCGGGTCGCGCTCGCCGCCGCCCACCTTGGCCGCAGCGATGCCGGCGCCGCCCTCCGTGCGCTGGAGGCGGCGACCACCGCCCTCGAGCCGGCGGCGAAGATCGACTTCATCGCCCACCAGAACCTCGCCCTCGCCCGCTCCCTGGAGGCCGTGGCGCTGGCCGAGGCCGGCGAGGGCGAACGCGCGGCGGCCCTCGCCGCCGAGCTCGCGCGGGAGCAGCCCGCCGACCTCCTGCCCGGCATTCTCGCCCGCGAGGTGCTCGCCCGCTCCGCGCTCTGAGCCGCGCTACAATCGGCGCGGAGGTCCCGACGATGGCGCGACGCAAGGCTCCCGAGGCGAGGCTGTTCCGGCTCCACGGCGAGCTCGGGGGCGAGCCGCGGGTCTTCGTCCTCGGCCCCGGCGAGAACCGGGTCGGCGCCGACCCCGCCAACCCCATCCACCTCCCGGTGCGCCAGGTTTCGCGCCGGCACGCGGTGCTCAGGGTGCAGGGCGACTCGGTGCAGGTGGAGGACCTCGGCAGCACCAACGGCACCTTCGTCAATGGCGTCCGCGTCCGCTCGGCGCGGCTCGGCGAGCACGACTGGGTCCAGTTCGGACCGGTGCTGCTGACCTTCGAGGAGCTCGAAGCGGGCGAGCACGAGCTCGCCATCACCCTCGACGATCGCCCGCGCACCCCGCCACCCGCGAACCGCCGCGAGGAGCGCACCACCGAGGTCGGTATCCGGCCGCAGGGCGCTGTTCCCTGGGGCGAGGTCCTGGCCGCCTGCGCCGAGCGCCTCATCAGCCGCTGGCACCCCGATCTCGAGGATGCGGTCGCGCGGCTCGCGGCCGCCACCGGCGCCTCCGCCGTCGCCGTGCTCAGCCGCGCGGCCTCCGACGAGGTGGTGGTGCATGCGGCCTGCGGCGACCTCGCGCCGCTCGCGCTCGACCACCTGAGCGCCGAGCTCGCGGCCCTGTGGCCGGGCGAAGGCGGCTCGGGCGGGGTGCGCTGCGCCGAGCTCGCGGGGCCGGTGACGCTCAGCGCCGCCGTCGCCGGCGGGCCGGAAGGGTGGGAGGCCGCGCTGGTGCTGGCCGGACGCGGGATCCGGCCCGCCGAGCACCCCTTCCTCGAGCTCGCCCTGCGGCTCTTCCGCTCCGCCACCGTGCCGGTGCCGGAGAACGGCCGCGCCGCCGCTGCGCCCACCGAGCGCGACCTGGTGTTTCCGGAATGGCACGTGGTCGGCAGCAGCCCGGTGATGACCGCGCTCTACCGGCAGCTCGCCACCCTCCGCCGCGGCAACATCCCCGTGCTGGTCACCGGCGAGACCGGGGTCGGCAAGGAGCACGTGGTGCGCATCCTCCACGCCTCCTCTGACCGCGCCGCGGGGCCGCTGCAGATCGTCAACTGCACGGCGATCCCCGCCGACCTCCTCGAGGCCGAGCTCTTCGGCATCGAGGCCGGGGTCGCGACCGGGGTCAGCCGCCGGCGCGGCAAGCTGCGCCTCGCCCACGGCGGCTTCCTGTTCCTCGACGAGATCGGCGACATGGACCCGGCCCTGCAGGCCAAGCTCCTGCGCGCCCTGCAGGAGGGAGAGGTCCACCCCCTTGGCGCCTCCTCCCCGGTCACCGTCGACGTGCGGGTGGTCGCCGCCACCAACACCGACCTCGAGCAGCGGGTCCGCGACGGCCGCTTCCGCCGCGACCTCTTCTACCGCATCGCGGGCTGCGAGGTGGCGGTGCCGCCGCTGCGCCGGCGGCGCGAGGACATCCCGGCGCTCGCCGCTTTCTTCCTCGAGCGCGCCGCCCGCGACAGCGGCAAGCGCGTGCGCGGCCTGTCGCTGAGCGCCCTCCAGGCCCTGCAGGCGGCGGCCTGGCCGGGCAACGTCCGCCAGCTGCAGCGCGAGCTCACCCGGCTCGTCGCCGCTTGCCCGGCGGGCGGCACCATCGAGAGCGCGCTGATCTCGCCGGCCCTGCTCGCCGAGACCTCACCCGAGGAGCCGGTTCCTGCCGGAGGCCTCGAGCTCAAGCTCCAGCTCGCGGCCCTCGAAAGGCGCCTCGTCGTGCGCGCCCTCGACGCGACCGGCGGCAACCGCTCCGAGGCCGCCCGCCTGCTCGGCATCACCCGCAACGGCCTGGCGATGAAGATGAAGCGCCTCGGCATCGAAGCGCCGCCGAACGGCGGCTGAGCCGGACAAAGAACCGGCCCGGCCGCTGGAGGGGATGGGCCGGGCCGACGAGCACCACGAGACGGGGGTGCTCAGCGCAACACCGTGATCCTTCCGTGAATCACCTCGGTTCAGGACTCGCCGGCCCGCTGTCGCGCGGCCGCGGTCAACCTGCTGATGAGCAGAATCCGTGCCACCAGTGGCGAGGCGCCGGGCAGGAATGCAAATCTCTCACTGGAAACAACTTGTCGTACAACCGCCGGACCCCGTCGCAGGACGGGGAGCCTTCCCTCCGCTCACCTGCTTGGCGGCCTGCTCATCAACTGAGCGGCGGCGCCGACCCGCCGCCGCGGAGCACTGCCGCGACCTCAGCGAGGTAGGCGTCGAGCTCGGCATCGACGAAGTATCGCCGCGGTCCGGGCGGCAGGCCGACCTCCCCGCGGTTGATCACGACCACCTCCCCCGTCGCGTAGGAGGGCAGGAAGGCGGCCGGGTAGACGGCGAGCGAGGAGCCGAGCACCAGCAGAAGGTCGGCCGCTGCGACCTCGGCGGCGGCCTCCTCGAGGCCGAGCACCGGCTCGCCGAAGAAGACCACGTCGGGCTTGATGAGCCCGCCGCAGGGACAGTGCGGCGCCGGCGCCTCGAACGCCGCCCGCTTCATGTGCTCGAGGTCGAAGAGGCGGCCGCAGTTCAGGCAGCGGCTCGTCCAGTAGTCGCCGTGGACCGAGATCACGCGCCGCGAGCCCGCCTTCTGGTGCAGGGAGTCGATGTTCTGGGTGACCACCGCGGCGAGCCGACCCTCGCGCTCGAGCGCGGCGAGGAAGCGGTGGCTGAAGGTTGGCTCGATGCGGTCGATCGCACCCAGGAAGTCGCGGGTGAAGTCGTAGAAGGGCAGCGGGTCGCGGCGGAAGCACGAGATGTCGAAGACGGTCTCTGGGGGCCCTGCGGCCCGCGGAAGTCCGGGATGCCGGCCGCGGTCGAGATCCCGGCGCCGGTCAGCGCGGCCACCCGCCGCGCCGTCCGGATCAGCGCCGCGCAGTCGGCGGCGGACAGCGACCACTTCGAAGACATGGTGTCGTCGAGGATAGCACCGGGACGAGTCGACGCTCCGCTCGCTCGCGATGGCACGGGCTGCGCCCGCGTAGAATGGCCGCAGCATGCTGGAGGTCGCCGACATCCTCAACCGCCTCGCCGTCGCGGTGCAGCTCGCGGTGGTGATGTGCCTCGTCGGCTACTTCACGCTCCTCGCCCGCCTTGTCGATCTGCGCGAGGTGCGCCAGTGGCGGTCAGCGTGGCTCGCAAACCTCGGCGCGCTCGCCGCCGTCTTCATCCACTCCTTCGCCGGGATGCCCGAGCTCGGCCACCGCCTCAGCCTCGTCGCCTACCTCGCCGGCACCACGCTCTTCGCCGTCTTCATGGTCGCCGGCGCCCGCACGCACCTGCAGCCGGGAGTGCGGCCCCTCGCCGGCCCGGTCCGGGTCGCGGCCTTCGTCGCAGCCTGGAGCCTGGGCCTCGGCCTCGGCGTGCCCGAGCTCTGGCAGGCGCAGCTCGCCGAGGCCGCGCTCCTCGCCCTCGCCTTCCTCGCCGGCGGGGTGACCGTGCTGCGCAACCCGCGCTCGCGGACCTCGCGCTGGCTCGGCTGGGCGATGGCCCTGGTGGGGCTGTACTTCGCCTGGATGGCGGCCCTCATCCTGCCCGGCCTCTGGGGGAACGCGGCGGGCTTCGGCCTGCTCGCCACGACCGGTTTCGGTGAGGCGTGGGCGGAGCTCGCGCTCGGACTCGCCTGCGTCGCGGTGGTCACCGACCAGCGCGAGGAGCAGCTGCACTACGCCAACCGCGAGCTCCTCGAGTCGCACGAGCGGCTCGGCCGGCTCGTCGACACCGATCCCCTCACCGCGCTCGCGAGCCGCCGCAACCTGCGGCGCGCTCTCGACGCCGTGACGGCCACCGGCGGCGCCCTCGTTTTCATCGACGTCAACCGCCTCCGCGACATCAACGCGCTCTTCGGCCAGCCGATCGGCGACCACAGCCTGCAGCGGCTTGCCAGGCTGATCAGCCGCCACTTCCGCGCCGAGGACCACCTCATCCGCTGGGGCGGCGACGAGTTCCTGGTGGTGGCGCCCGGCATGGACGAGGGCAGCGCCCGGATGCGGGTGGCTGCGATCCGCGACGAGCTGCGGCAGCCGGCCCGGGAGCTGCCGCCCATGTCGATCGCGGCAGGCGTGGCGCCGCTCGCCGCCGGGGGCGAGCCCGCCGCCGCGCTCGAGGAGGCCGACCGGCGCAT
>JALOKS010000059.1 GCA_025456385.1 Thermoanaerobaculales bacterium
CTAGCTGGCGAGGCGTCCGGCGTCAAGGGCGAGCCGGCCTGCGGCCGGTCGCTGCGCGACCCTTGACTCCGGACACCTTGCCAGCTCCGGGAGAGCTGTGAACGACCCGGAGGTGACCATGTCCACGACCCGCCAGCACAGCACGCTCATCGCCCACGACAAAGCCCTCGAGGCCGCAGGCACTGCGATCAGGCTCGTGATGAGGGTTCCGGCCCCTCTCAAGTCGATCGCCGAGCAGGCGATCCGCGCGGCTGCGTCGGTGCCCGCCAACCTGGCGGAGGGCTGGGGCCGGATCGGAAAGGAAAGGCAGCGCCGGCTGAAGCCGGCGCCTACAGTTCGAGGCCGGGGTTCATTGTAGGCAGGGGCTTCAGCCCCTGCGACAGCCACCTGCGGCTCCTGGCATACGCCGGAGCCGTTGACGGCTCCCGCGCCGCCGCCGCGATCGCGGCCTTCGATGAGGTCAGGGCGATGACGTGGCATCTGCTCCACCCACAGGCCTGATCGGGGCAGCACTCCCGAGCCCGGCCGGGCGCTGGCGCTGTCCACTGCAGCTGCCACTGCCTCCGGCCGCTGCCGCGGCCTCTGCTCCTGCCGCTGACCGCCGATCTCGGCGATCCGATCTCAGATGCCGTTCCGTCCGAAAATTCGAAATTCGAAATTCGAAATTCGAAATTCCACATCGCCTCGCGCCCCCCACGTTTCCCGGATGAGCTGAATGTTCGAACGACTAACCGAGCGCGCGGTGCGGGGCGGCGAGGTAGCACGCGAGGCAGCCGGGACGGCTGCGGAAGTTCGAGAGCGGGGTGGCGATGCCCGGCGTCTCCCGCCGCAGGCCGTCGTACACCTGGGCGAGCTCGGAGCGGTTGCGGAAGAGCCACATCTCGAGCGGCTCGCCGGCGCGCAGCTCCGGCGTGCTGATCGGCACCTGGATGGCGTGGAGCAGGATGTCGTCGGCGGGTCGGTACTCGCCGAAGACCCACTTCCGGCTGCCGTCCTCCAGGACATAGGTCACCACCAGCACGGTCTCTCCGACGCTCGGCTTCGCCGCCCGTGCGGGCCCGGAGCCCTGCCCGGCCTCGGCCTGGGCGAGGCTGCGCAGGGGGGCGATCAGGGAGCGCTCGAAGGGCAACGACTCCACGGCCTGCGGCAGCGCGTCCCACACCGCGGCCTCGGCGAGCTCCTGGTGCGGCAGCCCCTTGAGCCTCGCGACCCCGAGGTAGCGCAGGCCGACATAGAGCGTGTCGGGCAGCCCGGCGTCGATCGGGAAGAGCAGCCACCGGACGCCGTCCGCCTCGACCACCGCGAGCCGGTCGAGCTCGAGCTCGAGAGCCAGCTCCTCGAGGAAGGGCAGGGCGACGACGATCCCCTCGTTGACGAGCTCGCCGTGGGCGTCGATGGTGGCCGTGTAGCGGCGGGTCGCGCCCGCCTCGGCGCCGCCGCGGATGGAGGACAGCGGAGCGAGGAAGGCGTCCACCTCGGCGGGGTCGTAGCCGGCGTGCACCAGGAACTCGGCGATGTCCGAGACCTCGCGCGCGCTCTTGCCGGTGGTCAGCCGCGCCAGCTCGACGATGCCGTGGCCGAAGAACTCGAAGCGCTTCGCCTCGATCCCCGGGTGGAGCATGGGCAGCAGGCGGTAGACCCCGAAGTTGAGCGCCATGCGGATGCCGTGGTTGAAGGGGAAGCCGATGACCCGCAGCTGCTCGTAGACGTGCTGGATCTCGCAGGCCGCGGCGATCACCCGGAGGGCGCGGCGGGAGGTGTAGAACGCGCCGTCGCCGAGGAACTTCTCGAAGGTCAGCCGCCGCCGGAGCCGGATGGCCTCGAGGCGGTTCTGGAAGACGTACATGAACTGGAGTGCGCGCTCCTCGGCCATGCGGCCTTCCTTGCGCATCTCCTCGAGGACCGTCGTGAAGTTGGAGAGGTCGTAGATCAGACCGAAGCGCCGCACCGCGGAGTCGACGACGCCCGGCGCGGTGAAGTCGTAGGGACGCGTGGTCCGCGCGATCGGGGTCGCCGAGGACGCTCCGGTGAGGGCCAGGGTGCCGCCCTGCCGCTGCATGGGCACGATCCGCCGCCGCAGGGCGGAGAGCAGCTCGAAGGTCTTGAGCCGCAGCGCGAGGTCGCGCAGGAGGTCCATCTGCAGCGCGCTCAGGTGCAGCTGCTCGGCGAGCGCGGCGTTGCGCACGGCGTCGAGCAAGCGCGGCTCGAGGAGGCTCTCCGGCCGGTCGAGCTTGAGGCTCGAGCCGACCGCCAGGCGCAGCAGGCTGCCGACCTCGGGCTGCCGCGCCACCAGCTCGGCAAGGCGCTCGAGGACGTGCCGGTTGGCCGAGGCCAGCGCCTCGGCGCTCTGCCGGTAGCGGACGTTCAGGTAGCTGCCGAGCTGCGCGAGCTCGCGCGGGGGCCGCGGCTCGACCAGCATCAGGTGGTCCTGGCACATGATGGAAAGCAGCGGCGTCAGGGCGGGGGTGACCTGGACCTGCGTCAGCTCGCGGAGCCGGTTGACCGCCGCGAGCGACGCCCGGCGGAGGAGATCCGCCACGACGGCGGCGATCGCGAAGCGGTGGTCGGCGCCCGCCGTCTGACGGCCGTCCTCGGTGCGGAACTGGAGCTGGGTGATGATGCGGATGACCTCCTGCGAGTGGAAGAGCAGGAAGAGGTCGACGAGCCCGCGGTGGTAGTCGTTCATGAAGACGTTCTCGAGGGTGGTCGACACGCTCTTGAGGTAGCGGTCGCGAGCCTCCGCGAGAGTGCGCTTGAGCTCCTCGTCGATCGCCTGCGGGCGAAGTCGGACCTGGGTCTCCACGCGCACCAGGCTCTCGAGGTCCCGGCGCAGCTTGAGCGCGCCGTCCGAGAGCAGGATCGGGTAGCCCCAGGTCACGACCCGCTCCTCGTCGCGGCTGAAGATCGGGAACGGCGCCGGCAGTGAGGCGGCGAGCGCCGGGAAGAGCGCACTCCAGCCGCCTGCGACCTCCTCCGGGGTCAGGTACAGGGGGTGCTGCAGCTCCTCCTGGAGGACGTGCCGGAAGGCGTCCAGGCTCCTGTCGTCGCGCACCACAGCCTCATTGTAGCCGTCTGGGCCTCGCGGGGCGGCCCGCCGCGGACCGCGGGCAAGCCCGCGGTCCGCGGATTGATCGCCCGCGGGGAGGGTGTGATAATCCCTTGTATGCTGTTCGACGATCTCGTGCGGGCGATCAGGGAGAGTCCGTTCTTCCACGGCATGTCGCACGACGAGCAGGTCGCGCTCGCGCGCCTCGGGTCGCTGGACCGCCACCCTCCGGGAAGCGTGCTCTTCCGGCCCGGCCAGCTGCCGGCCGCCCTCTACCTGGTGCTCCATGGTGTGGTCGAGATCTGCCGCCAGGAGAGCAGCGAGCTCGGCCTGCGGCCGGTCGCCTACCTCGGCCCCGGCTCGACGGTTTCCGAGAGCAAGGTCATCACCGGCACGGCGATGAGCTCGCTGGCGCAGTTTCCGGAGGGCGGCGTCACCTTGACCTGGCCGCGCCCGGTGCTCCTGCGCCATCTCTACTCGTCGCGCGATCTCGCTCTGCACTACCTGCAGAGCCTCGCCCGGCGTCTCGAGGGGACCATCGCCAACCTCGGCGCGCACGAGGGCAGCAACCTGGGAGGGCGCCTCGAGCACTTCGACCTGCCGGCGATCCTGCAGATGGTGGTCGACTCGGGGGCGACCGGAGTTCTCGAGATCGCCGACGCCGAGGGCGAGGACTTCGGGGCCATCCACACCCGCGACCGGATGATCGGCCGCATCCACTGCCGCAACCTGAGCGGCCGTGAGGCCTTCCTCGAGATCCTGAGCTTCCCCCCGCCGCGCGGGAGCTTCCGGTTCTCCAACCTCGCTGCGGGTGACGACGGCGCGGACTTCCAGCCGGTGCAGCCGCTGTTGATGGAGGCGGCGCGCATCCAGGACGAGTTCGCCCACTTCGCAGCCACGGTCTCGCACGACGCCTACCTGCAGCCGGCCTCGAGGCAGCTGGTGTGGCACGGAGACCGCAACACCGAGCTCGTCGAGCAGGTGTGGCACCAGCTCTGCATCGAGCCCTGCGGGTGGGGGCTGCTGGCCGAGGTCCTGCCCTTCAGCCGCGGCCAGATCGGGCTCGCCGTCCGCGACATGCTGCTCGCCGGCGTGATCACCGTCGACCGCGGCTACCGGGTCGGCGACCGGCGCGCGTCCGGAGCCTGAGCGGAGGTTGCGCGGCGCCGTCCTGCTTATACTGGGGCCGTGCCTTCCCGCCGTCTGCTGCTCGGCCTGGTCGCCGCTCTCACGGTCGTCATCTCCGGCAACTCGCTGATCCACACCGTCCGCAGCTTCTACCGCCTCGACTTCCCGGTGTCGTGGGTGATGGACGGGTTGGTGATCGACGGCGTCCCGCCGGGCTCGAGCGCGGCGGCGGCCGGGCTGGTGACCGGGGACGCGGTGGTGCGAGTCGACGGTGTGCCCATCGAGCGGATCGACGACCCCGCCTTCTTCCTGGCGGGCGGCGACGAGCGCGACCTCACCGTGCGCCGTGGGGACGGCAGCCTCGCCGATCTCCGCTTCCGCGCTCCGGGCCCGACGGTCAACTCGGTCTACCTGGCGCGGACGGCGGTCGGCCTGCTCGGGTTGGTGCTCTCCCTGTATGCGGCCTGGCGCAGCGAGCGGCGCGAGGCGACCACCCTGGTCCTGCTCGCCGCCGCAGCGCTGATCCTCGGCGCGGTCCCCAACCGCATCGCCGCCGCAGACCTCAGCCTGCAGGTCGTGCGGCGCGGCGCCGGGGCCGCCCTTCCCTTCCTGATCGCCCGATTCTTCGCCATCTTCCCCGAGCGCGAGCGCTCGATGCGGACCTTCGACTGGCTCACTGTGGCCGCGATCACCGGCTCCGGTGCGACCGCCTTCGTGCGCGGCGCGGAGGCCTGGTGGCCGGCGGTGGCGTCGCTGCTGCGCGTGCTCTTCGGGCTGTCGGTGCTGGTGGGTGTCGCGGTGCAGGTCCAGCGCTGGCGGGCTGCCGCGCGCAAGGCCCGGACGCGGCGGCAGATCGAGTGGGCGGCGCTCGGCCTGCTGGTCGGCCTGACACCCTTCCTGGTGCTCGTGTCGACCCTGAACTGGATCGGGATCGGTTTCGAGCCCTTCACCTGGATGGCGGTGTTCCCGGTCGCCGCCATCCCGCTCTCGCTGGCTGCGGCCCTGCTCGAGTACCGGCTCTGGGACCTCGAGCCGATCGCCCGCGACGCGCTGTCGGCGACGCTGGTGGTGGTGATCGGCGGCATCATCTTCGCGCTCACCAACCACCTCCTCCTCCGCTACACCGGAGGCGTCGGCTCGCTCAGGAACCTCTTCGCTTTCGCCACCGGCGTCGTGCTGGTGGTTCTCCTGCAGCCGGTCCGCCTCCAGGTCGAGCGCTTCCTCGACCAGTGGCTGCACCACGGGCGGCCCGCCCCGCGCGCGCTCCTCACCGGCGCCAGCCGCGAGCTCGCCCGCCTGACCGACCCGCGCGAGGTCCTGGTCAAGCTCTCGGAGACCCTGCACGACGGCCTCGAGTTCGACCTCGTCGCCAGCTACCTGCGGGTGCCGGGCGAGGCCTTCAGGCTCGTGACAGGGGGCGAGCCGCTGCCGGAGTTCATGCCGGCGACGGTGGGCGCGGGCCCCTTCCCGAGCCCCGACGAGCTCGGCCTGGCCCGCGCCGGCTTCGCGGTCCGGGTGCCGCTCGAGCGGGTGGGCACCGTGCACGGACTCCTCTACCTGGGCCTGCGGCGCGGCGTCTTCCCCCTCGGCAGCGAGGGCGAGGAGGTGGTGGGCGCCTTCGCCGCGCAGGCGGCGCTCGCCCTCGAGAGCGCCCGCTACCTCGACGACCTCAAGCGGCAGGCCGAGGAGTACCGGATCCTGCACACCAACACCCAGCGCATCATCGAGTCCTCGGCGGCGGCGATCCTGGTCTGCGACGCCTCGGCCAAGATCCTGACCGCCAACCGCCACGCGGCCGGGATCTTCGAGCGGCAGGCGCCGGCCCTGGTCGGGCTCGACCTCGGCCAGCTGGTGGACCTGCCCGCGGCCTGGAAGCACGAGCTTCCCCTGCACGCGGTGAACACCGAGGCGCGGACACTCGGCGAGCCGGAGAGACGGGTCATCCTCGCGGTCTCGGTCCTCGAGCTGGACAGCGGCAGCTTCAACGGCCGCGTCGTCGTGCTCCAGGACGTCAGCGAGCTGCGCGAGCTCCAGGACCGCATCCGCGAGCAGGAGCGGCTCGCCGGCCTCGGGCGGCTCGCCTCCGGGCTCGCGCACGAGATCAACACCCCGCTCACCGGCATCGCCTCCTTCGCGCAGATGCTGGGCCAGATGACCTCGCGCGACGACCCCAGAGCGGAGCTCGTGACCAAGCTCGTCGACCAGAGCTTCCGCGTGTCGCGGATCGTCTCGAACCTGCGCGCGATGGTGCGCGGCACCAGCGACAGCCGTCTGGTGATCGAGCTGCGGGGGGTGGTGACCCGGGCGGCCCAGGACGCCGCTCGATCGCTCGGCGCCGAGAGCGTCCTCGAGGTCGTGGCCGGCGACTCGCCGATCATGGTGTGGGCCTCGGTGCCGCCCCTCGAGCTCGCGGTCTCGAACCTGGTGCGCAACGCCATCGAGGCCTCCCCGCCCGGCAGCCCGGTGCGGCTCGACATCGGCGTCGACGGCGAGTGGGCCGCGGTCCGCGTCGAGGACTCGGGGCCGGGAGTCGACGAGGCGTCGGTCGGCAGGGCCTTCGAGCCGTTCTTCACGACCAAGACCGACCGCGGCGGCACCGGACTGGGGCTCGCGATCACCCGTGATATGATCTCGCAACTCGGTGGCACCGTCGCTCTCGAGAATCGGGAGGAGGGCGGCGCGCGCGCCACCATCAGGCTGCAGCGATGGCAGGAGCAGGATCAATCCTCGTGATCGACGACGAGCCCGTCCTCCAGGACGTGCTCGGTGCCCTGTTGAAGAACGCCGGCTACGACTACCACCAGGCGACCACCGCGGCCGCCGGCATGCAGATGATCCGTGATGAGGAGATCGACGTCGTGCTCCTCGATCTCATGCTGCCCGACCGCTCCGGGCTCGAGCTCCTGCCGGAGATCAAGACCTTCGACCAGCACCTGCCGGTGGTGGTGATCACCGCCTACTCCTCGGTCGAGTCCGCCATCGAGGCGATGCGCCTCGGCGCCTTCCACTACGTGCCCAAGCCCTTCAAGAACGAGGAGGTGCTGCATCTCGTGCAGCGCGCCGCGGAGCGCCGCTCGCTGCTGGTGGAGAACCTCCAGCTGCGCAGCCGCCTCGAGGGGATGGGCGAGATCGTCGGCACCAGCCGTCGCATCGAGGAGGTCTTCGAGCTCATGCGGCGCGCCGCGCCGGCGCGCTCCAACATCCTGGTCGTCGGCGAGTCGGGCACCGGCAAGGAGCTGGTGGCGCGCGCCATCCACCGCCTCAGCCCGCGCGGTGACGGCCCCTTCGTTCCCGTCCACACCAGCGCGATCCCGACCGATCTCCTCGAGTCGACCCTCTTCGGCCACGTCAAGGGCGCCTTCACCGGCGCCATCAACAACCGCAAGGGCCTCATCGAGGCCGCCCACGAGGGCACCCTGTTTCTCGACGAGGTCGGAACCATCGCACCCGAGACCCAGACCAAGCTGCTGCGGGTGATCCAGGAGCGCGAGATCCGCCGGGTGGGCAGCGTCGAGTCGCGGGCGGTGGACACGCGGCTCGTGGCCGCCACCAACACCGACCTCTGGCGGGAGGTCCAGGAGGGCCGCTTCCGCGAGGACCTCTACTTCCGCCTCAACGTCATCACCATCGAGCTGCCGCCGCTGCGCGAGCGCCGCGAGGACATCCCGCTGCTCGCCACCCACTTCCTGCGCGTCTACGCGGAGGAGAACCAGCGCACCGTGCAGGGCTTCTCGGCGGCGGCCATGGACGCGCTCTCGACCTACCACTGGCCGGGCAACGTGCGCGAGCTCGAGAACGCCGTCGAGCGCGCGGTCGTGCTGAGTCAAGGGGACACGGTCGAGCTCGATGGGCTGCCGCAGGCCTTGCGCGCCGAGGCCGAAGGGGGCCTGCCGACGACCGAGATCCCGCCCGCCGGGATCGACTTCCGCAAGGTGGTGGGCGAGTACCAGGCGGGGCTCATCCGCGAGGCCCTGCGCCTCAGCGGCGGCGTTCAGCGCCAGGCGGCCAAGCTGCTGATGCTCAGCCCGACCACGCTCAACGAGATGATCCACCGCCTCGGCATCGACGCGCCGGAGGCCTGATCCGGCTCAGCCCGACACCCCGAAGCGGGTCGCCGGCGCCGCCTCGTCCGCCCACGCCATGACCCCGCCGCCGAGGCACTCCTCGCCGTCGTAGAGGGCGGCGAACTGGCCCGGCGCAACGCCCGGGTCGCTCGCGGCGCGGAGCGCCACCGCCAGTGAGCCGTCCGCGCCCGCGGTGACCGTGCACGGCTCGAGGCGCTCGCCGTGGCGGATCCTGACCTCGAGATCGGCGCGGGTCGGGGGCTCGGCGATCCAGTGCGGGCGCGGGACCAGGAACTCGCGTCGGGTTCGACGCTCGAGGCGCTCGCCGTGGACGACGAGGAGGGCGTCGCTCGATCGGTCCTTGCCGACCACGTACCAGGGTCCGCCCGCGAGACCGAGGCCGTGGCGCTGGCCGATGGTGAAGAACCAGAGGCCGCGGTGCCCGCCGAGCACGGCGCCGGTGTCGATGTCGCGGATCTCGCCCGGCCGCTCGCCGAGGTGATGGCGGACGAAGTCGTCGAAGGGCACCCGCCCGAGAAAGCAGATGCCCTGGCTGTCCGGGCGGGACGCATTCGGGAGCTCGAGCCGGCGGGCCTCGGCCCGCACCTCGTCCTTGGTCGAGTCGCCGATCGGGAACAGGCAGCGGGCGAGCTGCCGCTGCTCGAGCTGGCACAGGAAGTAGGTCTGGTCCTTGCGCCGGTCGGCCGCGCGGAGCAGCCGCGACAGCCCGCCGCCGTGGCCGACGCGGGCGTGGTGGCCGGAGGCGACGAGGTCGCAGGCGCCGCCCGAGCGCTCGACGAAGGCGCCGAACTTGATCATCCGGTTGCACATGACGTCGGGGCTCGGGGTGCGGCCCGCGCGGAGCTCGTCGAGGGCATAGGCGACCACGGTCTCCAGGTACTCGCGCTGCAGCGGCACCACCTCGAGCGGGACGGCGGCCATCGCGGCCACCCGGCGCACGAGCTCGAGGTCCTCCTCCCACGGGCAACGGCCCAGAAACGCGAGCTCGTCCTCGAGCCAGATCTTGAGGTAGACGGCGGTGAGCTCGTGCCCGCCGGCCGCGGCGAGACGCATCAGCGCCACCGACGAGTCGACCCCACCCGAGCAGAGAACAGCAACTCTCATGGGAGGAGGATAGTGGTTGAGTTCGGAATTCGGAATTCGGAATTCGGAATGAGGGACGCCGCCCGCTCGCATCAGGGGTGGATGGTCGGCATTCAGAAGTCAGAATTCAAAATTCAGAATTCGCGCGCGCAGAGCGCTACCTCATGTACTTGCTGTGCACCAGGTGCTCGAGGTAGCGGTCGGTGTGGATGCCGAAGTCCTTGACCAGGCCTTCGGCCGAGACCACGAAGGTGGCCTCCTCACCGGCGACGCACGAGAAGTAGACGCGGTGGCTCTCGCCCGCGGTCACGAGGTCGAGGGCGCAGAGGTCCGCGGAGAGCTCGGAGGCGAGGCTGCGCTCGCAGACCGGGCAGGAGAGCTCCCAGCGGCTGCCCTGCGCCATGACCTCGCCGGGCGGCAGCTCGACCGAGTAGTTGCCGGGCTGCGGGTGCAGACCGACGGCGAAGCTGCGGCCCTCGGCGCTCGCGCGCAGCACGATGCGCTCGCCGGGGTTGAGCCTCGCCTGACAGTGGGGACAGGAGTAGATCCAGTGCATCGCCACCCCCCGCGCCGAGGATAGCGGAGATCATCCGCAGCCGGCGAAGCGGCGTCTCGATCTCACGGCAGGGGCACGCCGAGGGCCGCGAGCTCGCGGCTCGCCTGCTCCCCCCAGTTGCGGTTGGCCGCCGGGCTCGCGGGGCTCGGGTGGAGGACGCGGCCGATCCGCGGCCCGCGGCCCGCGAGCGCCGCCCGCGCCCGCTGCTCGGCGAAGGCGCCGACGCCGACCACGAGCTCGGGCTCGAGATGCTCGACCGTGCGCACGAGGGCGCGGTCGCAGGCTGCGAGCAGGGGCTCGCGCTCGACCGCCGGCAGCTTGTCCGGCGTCCGGTTGCGGCCGCTCGCCTCGAGGAAGGCGAGCGGGCAGTAGTTGGCGACGAAGAAGCTCGCGAAGAAGCGGTCCGGGCTCCCGAAGACCTCGCGCGCCCAGCCCCACAGCCGCGCCCCGCTGACCTCGGAGCGGCGGCAGCCGAGACCCTCGACCGGGCGCCGCGGGTGCTCGGGCTCGGGCCGCCCGACGGCGGCCCCGATCCGCAGCCAGTCGCGGACCGCGCCGACCTCGCCGAAGGGCACGCCGGTCTGCACCATGCCCCAGGGGCCGGGGTTCATGCCGAGGAGGAGCACCCGCTTCGGCGGCGAGCCGTAGCGCTCGAGGTACTGGTGGTGCGTCGGCCAGGCGTAACGGAGCGGGTTGTAGACGTGGCTGACCGGCGCTGCGAAGCGCAGGCCGTCGACCGCGGCGGCGAGCTCGGAGGCGATCGCGATCAGCGGCGAGGCGACGCTCATCGCGCGTGATGGTAGCAGCACGGCGGGATGCGAGAGGCGAGGCCGCCCGGCCGGCTGGGTGCAAGGAGCAAGGAGCAAGGAGCAGGGAGCAGGGAGCAGGGAGCAGGGAGCAAGGAGCAGGAGGGGACCCGACCGGCCACCCGGATGCGAGATGCAGAACCCGGGGTGCAGGTAGGATGGCTGGGGGAGGTCGCCATGAACCGTTGCCTCGTGCTCGTCGCGCTGCTGGGTTGCGTCTCCGTCGTGAGCGCCGCCGACCGCCCGGTCGGCCGCGCCCTCGCCACCCGCTCGGTGGTCTACACGCGCCACGGAATGGTCGCGGCGGCCCACCCGCTGCTCGGCTTCCTCGAGCCCACCTCCTGCGGCCTCGGCGGCGACCTCTTCGCGATGGTCTGGGACCCGAGGACCGCCAGGCTTTCGGGCCTCAACGCGTCGGGGAGGGCGCCGGCCGCGCTGACCATCGACCGCGTCCCCGCCGAAGAGGACGGCACCATCCCCGTGTACTCGGTGTACTCGTGGACGGTGCCCGGGTGCGCCGACGGCTGGTTCGAGCTCCACCGCCGCTACGGCAAGCTGCCGATGGCCGCCATCCTCGCGCCGGCGGCCCGCCTCGCGCGCGAGGGCGCGCCGGTGCCGGCGGTGATCGCCGACGCCTGGGCGGCGGGCGCGCGCCGCTTCGCCGACTCGCCCGGCTTCGCCGCGGTCTTCATGCCGGGCGGCCGCGCTCCGGCCGAGGGCGAGGTCTTCGCCAACCCGGCTCTCGCCGCGACCTACGAGCTGCTCGCCGAGGGTGGCCGAGCCGCCTTCTACGAGGGCGAGGTCGCGAGGCGTCTGGTCGCCTTCTCCGACGAGGTCGGCGGCTTCCTCAGCCTCGCGGACCTCGCGGCGCACACGAGCGAGTGGGTGGAGCCGATCTCGACCACCTACCGCGGGATGACGGTGTGGGAGCTGCCGCCCAACCCGCAGGGCCTGGCGGCGCTGCAGATGCTGAACATTCTCGAGGGCTTCGACCTCGCCGCCATGGGCCGCGACAGCACCGACTTCTGGCACCTGCTGGTCGAGGCCAAGAAGCTCGCCTACGAGGACCGCGCCCGTTTCTACGCCGACCCGGCCTTCGCCGCGGTGCCGGTCGCCGGCCTCCTCGACAAGGCCTACGCCGCCGAGCGCGCGGCACGCATCGACATGCAGCGCGCGGCGGCGAGCGTCGCGCCCGGCAACCCCGCGGTCGACGGCGGCGACACGACCTTCCTGGCGACGGCCGACGCCGACGGCATGATGGTGTCCCTGATCCAGTCCAACTACACCGGCTTCGGCTCGGGCCACGCCGTGCCGTCCCTCGGCTTCGGCCTCCAGGACCGCGGCGCCCTCTTCAGCCTCGACCCGGCCCACCCCAACGCGCTCGCGCCGGGCAAGCGACCCTTCCACACCATCATTCCGGCCTTCATGGGCCGCGGCGGGGTGCCCGACACCGCCTTCGGGGTGATGGGCGGCGACATGCAGCCGCAGGGGCACGTCCAGATCGTCGTCAACCTGGTCGACTTCGGGATGAACCTGCAGGAGGCCGGCGACGCGCCGCGCTTCCACCACACCGGCTCCTCGGAGCCGACCGGCACCGTGATGACGGACGGGGGCGTCGTGCACCTCGAGTCGGGCCTTCCGCCCGAGGTCTACCGTGACCTCGCGCGCCGCGGCCACCGCATCATCGCCGCCAACCCCGCCGTCTTCGGCGGCTACCAGGCGATCCGCCGGGACGCCGCGACCGGGGTCCTCGCCGGCGCCTCGGAGTCGCGCAAGGACGGGATGGCGGCGGGGTATTGAAGTGGGAATTCGGAATTCGGAATTCGGAATTCGGAATGAGGAATGAGGAATTCAGAATTCGGAATTCGGAATGCCGCCCACCCACCCGAACCACAGAGGCACGGAGAGCACAGAGAGGCCACAGAGAGACATCATGACCTCGCAGCAGGATGATCTCCGGATAATCCTGCGATGAGTCCGATACCCCTCTGTGCGGCTCTGTGACCTCTGTGGCTCTGTGGTCAGGTGGATTGCTCGAACCCTTCGGTATGAACGACCCCAGGGTGGCCATGGCGCGCTCGCGCCGCCTGCTCGCTGCCCCGGTCGCTGCTCTCTGAATCTGCAGCTGCCACTGCCATCTGCCGCTGTCACTGCACCTGTATCCGGGCACGGAGACGGACACGGGCACGGGTCAAACCCGGTGCCTCCATCTCATGGTATTCGGGATGAGCCGAACGTTTTAACGTTGAACGTTCGAACGTTTTAACGATTGCCGCGGGTCGCGGTACGATGTGGTGCGATGCTGGAGCCGATCCTCAGCGACGAGCAGCGCGAGCTCCTGGCAATCGAGCGCCGGCTGCTCGCCGAGGTCGCGGCCGGCCTCGAACGCACGGAGGAGGCGACGGACGACGATCGCCGCGCCCTCGCAGACTCGATCCTGCAGCTCGACGAGCTGTTCCTGATCGTCGTCGTGGGCGAGTTCAACGCCGGCAAGAGCGCGTTCGTCAACGCCCTGCTCGGCGAGCCGCTGCTCGCCGA
>JALOKS010000309.1 GCA_025456385.1 Thermoanaerobaculales bacterium
GGTACCACCCGGGAGAGTCTCTGGTTTTCGCCAGCGGGTCGTCGGCTACTCGCAAGGAGCCGAGCGCCTCGACCTGCAGATGCTGGCCGTCCTCGACCCCCGTCCCGACGACGGTTTCGAGCTTGGGGACTCCACACGGATCCACGGCGTTCCCGAGGTCGACCTCACGATTCGCAAGGAGGTCTCTCAGCGAGGGGGTCTGGCGACGGCCGCGGTCGCAGTCAACACGATTCCGTCGTTGCTCGCTCAGGCGCCTGGCTTCCACATTCTTCCTGAACTCCGGCTGCCCCACATCTGGTCCGGCCGGGAGCCTGCGACAGCAAGCCTGAAGATCCGCACCCGCTGCTGAGCGGGCCGGCATCCCGCCGCCCCTTCGACAGCGGGCCTGGAGCGGACTCACGACCAACTTGAGAAGGTATCTCCCTGATTTGGTTTTCCAGGCCGCAGCCGTGTTGACGGCGCAGGGGCGGGGCCGTAGCATGAGGCGTTGACTCACGACCATCGCCGGTCCGTTTTCTCGCTGGAAGGAGGTTCGATGTGATGCGCAGCACCCGCAGACGCACGCTCCTGACCGCAGCAGTCCTCGTTCTCGCTCCTGTCCTGGGGTGGGGCTCGGGCTTCGCCCTCTTCGAGGTCGGCGGCCGCCAGGCCGGTCGCTGATCTGGCCGGAGCAGACCTTCTACGGCGAGTGGCCCTACCCCGGGGAGGGCTACAGCGCAGAGCAAGTCGAGCAGATGTTCTACCCCGTTCAGATCTTCCTCGGCATGCCCCTGAGCGAGCGTCTCGAGCTCAGCTTCGCCTTCCACAGCCCCTTCGGCCTCGGCACGGAGTGGGACGACGACTTCCTCGGCAACTCGATCGCCAAGAAGACCGACCTCATGGTCTTCGACCTCGGCGTCAGCATGGCCTACCAGCTGAGTGAGAGCTTCGCCGTCGGCTTCGGCATCGACTACATGACGGCGACGATCGAGCTGACCCAGGACATCGGGATCATCAACCCCTTCAACCAGCGGCTGACGAACGTCGCCGAGGCCACCCTCGCGAGCGAGGGCATCAACGACGACTGGGCCTGGAACGTGGGTGTGCTGTGGAAGCTCGGCGCGGGCTTCCAGCTCGGCGCCTCCTACCGCTCGGAGTTCACGATCAACGGCGAGGGCAAGGCCGAGTTCACTCAGGTTCCCACCGGCTACCCGGAGCTCGACGCACTGCTCGGCACCGTCTTTCCCTTCGACGGCAAGGTGCCGATCGAGGCCTCGATCGCCTTCCCGGACTTCTGGAACGTCGGTCTCGCGTGGCAGAACGAGCGCTGGACCCTCTCGAGCCAGTACGGGGTGATGGGCTGGAGCGCCTACCAGGAGCTGCCGATCATCTTCCCCGAGAACCCGGAGTTCAGCTCGGTGCGGCCCGAGAACTGGGTGGACGCCTCGCAGTGGCGGGTCGGCGCCGAGCTGCGGGCGAGCCAGCACTGGGAGCTCCGCCTCGGCTACCTCGAGGACGAGACCCCGCAGCCGCCCGAGGGCATGTCGCCGCTGCTCGCCGACGGGAGCCGCAAGTCCTACATGGGCGGCCTCAGCATCGTCGGCAACCGCTGCCGATTCGACATCGCCTACGAGCTGGTGAAGATCGAGACGCGCTCGACGGGTGGCGCCTCGCAGGACGCCTTCGAGGGCACCTACGAGGGCCAATCGCCCCTGCTGCACATGAGCTTCCTGGTGAAGTTCTGAGGAGGAGGACGCCGATGAAACAGACAATCCTGCTCAGCTGCCTGGTCGCGCTCGTCGCGACCGCACCCGCCGGGGCCCAGGTCGACCTCTCCAACTACGTCGCGCTCGGCGACAGTCTGACCGCCGGCTATGCCTCCGCCTCCCTGATGGACTGGTACCAGGAGCGCTCCTACCCGGCGCTGCTCGCCCGCCAGGCCGGCGCCGCGGGATTCGAGCAGCCGCTGGTCTCACAGCCCGGCATCGGCCCGATCCTCGAGCTGGTCAGCCTCCAGGGGCCAGTGATCCAGCCGGTCGGCCTCGTCCCCGGCCTGCCCGTCAACGCCGAGTACCCACTGCCCTACAACAACCTCGGCGTGCCGGGCGCCACGCTCTTCGACATGGTCTTCACCACCGGGGACATCTACAACCTGCTGCAGGGCAACCTCGACAACGTCATGCACGACCTGATCCTGCGCAACGGCGTCAACACCGCCCTCGAGCAGGCGATCGGCCGCCAGCCGACCTTCATGACGGTGTGGATCGGCAACAACGACGTCCTCGGCGCCACCCTCGCGGCGACCCCGATCGACGGTGTGACGATGACCCCGGTCGACGTCTTCGCGGGGCTCTATGCCAACGCGATCGGCGCCCTGGTCACCAACACCGCGGCCGACATCGTGCTCATCAACATCCCGGACCGGCTGCCCTTCACCACGACCTTGACCCCGCTGGTCGAGATCCCGGGCGTCGGCACGATCCCGTTGATGGCCGACACCGGGCCGCTGACCGCGGACGACTACGTCACCCTGTCGGCCGGAGCCCTGATCGCGCAGGGCTACGGCCTGCCCGGCGGACCGGTGCTGCCCGACAACCTCAACCTGCTGACCGGGGAGCCGGGCTACGTCCTGCGCGCGGCCGAGGCCGCCGCGATCGAGGAGCGGATCGCCGCCTACAACCAGGTCATCGCCCAGGTCGCGGACGCCTACGACCTGGCGGTGCTCGACGCCAACGCGCTCTTCCGCACGTACTGGAGCGTGGAGGCCCCGCGCTTCGGCGGCGCCACCCTCACCGGCGAGTACCTGCTCGGCGGGATCTTCTCCTACGACGGGATCCACCAGCAGAACATCGGCTACGCCCTGATCGCCAACGCGCTCATCGAGCTCATCAACGAGGAGCTCGGCGGCTCGATCCCGCTCGTCAACATGGTCGAGGTGCTCTACGAGGGCGACTGGCAGTCGCCGGGGGTCACGCCCTTCAAGGCCGGCGAGGCCGTCCTGTCCCGCGCGGCCTTCGACCAGCTCTTCGAGCTCCTCGGGCCCAAGGTCGGGAGCGCGCCGCGGATCCGCCGCCCGGCGATTCCGGAGCGCCCCGGCGCCCCGGCGCCGGAGCTGCGGCGGGCGCCCTTCCCGCGGCCGTAGAGGGCCACTCCGACAATGCACAACCGGGCCTCGGCCCGGTTTTTTTGTGACCGTTGCCGGTTTCAGTCCTGCGGCACGGGCTGCCAGTCCGGATCGGGGTTGAAGCGCTCCATGGCCCAGAACCGCTCGACGGAGTCCGGCCCGAGGTCCTGCTCGTAGACCACGCCGTCGTGGCTGACGATGAAGGTCTTCACCCCCGTCACGCCGTAGTCCGCGGGCGCGGCGACCAGCGCGAAGCCGCCGATCATCGCGCCGTCGATCACGAAGTCGAGCTCTCCCAGCGGCGCGGCGGGGCCCTGGCCCTTGAGGACCTTGTAGTAGTAGCCGTGGTACGGGGTCGGTTGCGCGACGTAGCCTTCGGCGATGACCCGGGCGATCCCCTCGCCGACCGGCCCCTGCCAGCTCCCGTCCTCCGCCTGCCACGCCAGCCCGTCCTGGCGGCCGGGCGTGCTGACGATGCGCTGGGCGTACTGGTTGACCAGGGCGCCGTCACGCTTCTCGAGAGCGTACTCGTGCTGGGCCTCGACGAAGCCCCGACACACCTCGATGGCGTCAAGCTCGTTGTGGCCGATCCGGCGGTGGAGGATCTCCTCCCGGCCCGCCTCGGTGTCGAAGCGCCAGCCGCCGCGCCCCTTGACGATCGGGATCGGCAGCGGCCAGTCGTCGGCGCCCACGGACAAGATCGCGACCTTCTTGGTGCCAGGCTGGCGGACGACCTCCATCCGCTCGCGCGCGGCGGCCGCGAAGGCCTGGGCCTGATTCCGGTCCTGCACCGGGTCCTCTGAGGCGACCAGGTCCGCGCCCGCGGAGCCGAGGATTTCCGTCAGGGCCGCAACATCGAAGCTCTCGGAGGCGACCACGAAGGCCTCGGCCGCGGCCTCGGGGCTCTTGAAGGTGACCTGAGCGACCGCGGCGGGCGCGCCCTCTCCGGCCGCGAGCGCGGCCGGCAGCACCGCCGCCGCGAGCGCGAGCGCGAA
>JALOKS010000310.1 GCA_025456385.1 Thermoanaerobaculales bacterium
GTCGAGGCCTTCGCCGCGCTGCAGACCAAGCGCGACAGCATGCCGGCGAAGAAGCACGCGAACATTCCGCTGTGAATTCGGAGTTCGGAATTCGGAATTAGGAATTAGGAATTAGGAAGTTGGAATTAGGAATGGCAGCCACCCGTCCCACAGATTTCGAATTTCGAATTTCGAATTTCGAATTTCCGCACTCCCACCCCCACGGACGTTTGCCTGAAGCGGAAACGCTGGGCGAGGTCCCCACATCACAGGCTCGGGTTGGTGATCCGACTCTTCGTGCAGAAGCCGAGTGGCCTGCCGCACACCGGTCCGAGAAACGGCAGTCGAGCGATGATCTCTCGGTAGTTCGGCGGGGTGGGGGACAAATTCGAAATTCGAAATTCGAAATTCGAAATCCGGACGCACGGAAGGAGCGCTCGTGAAGCTCCTGATCGCCAACCGGGGTGAGATCGCGGTCCGCATCATCCGCGCCTGCCGAGAGATGGGCATCGGCACCGTGGCCGTCTACTCGGAGGCGGACCGCACCGCCCCGCACGTCCTGATGGCCGACCAGAGCTTCCCGATCGGGCCCGCCGAGGCAGCCCGCAGCTACCTCGACGCCGACCGGCTGCTGGCCGCGGCGGCGGCGGGCGGCGCCACGCTGCTCCACCCCGGTTACGGCTTCCTGGCCGAGAACGCGGCCTTCGCCGAGCGGGTCGAGGCTGCGGGCCTGACCTGGGTCGGGCCGCCGCCGGCGGCGATGCGCCTGATGGGCTCGAAGACCGAGTCGCGCAAGCTCGCGGTGGCGGCCGGCGTGCCCCTGATCCCGGGTCTGATGAAGCCGATCGAGGACCCCTCCGAGATCGAGGCCTTCGTCGACCAGCACGGCCTGCCGGTGCTCCTGAAGGCGGTGGCGGGCGGCGGCGGCAAGGGCATGCGCGCCGTCCACGAGCGCCGCGACCTGGCGGGCGCCTGGGAGCGGGCGCGCTCGGAGGGCCTGGCCTACTTCGGCGACCCCGGGGTCTACGTCGAACGGCTCGTCGACCGGCCGCGCCACATCGAGGTCCAGGTGGCCGCGGACCGCCACGGCGACGCGGTCTTCGTCGGCGAGCGCGAGTGCTCGATCCAGCGCCGCCATCAGAAGGTGGTCGAGGAGTGCCCGTCGCCGGTGGTCGGCCCGGAGCTGCGGCGGCAGCTCGGCGAGGCCGCGTTGGCGATCGTCCGCGCCTCCGGCTACCAGTCGGTGGGCACGGTCGAGTTCCTCCTCGACGGCGCCGGCCGCTTCTACTTCCTCGAGATGAACACCCGCCTCCAGGTCGAGCACCCGATCACCGAGGAGGTCTACGGCGTCGACCTGGTGGCCGAGCAGATCAACCTCGCCCTCGGCGCGCCGCTTTCCCTGCGCCAGGAGGCGCTCGTGCCGCGCGGCCACGCCATCGAGTGCCGGATCTACGCCGAGGACCCGCTGCGGGGCTTCGCGCCCTCGCCCGGCCGCATCAACCTCTACGTGCGGCCGGCGGGCCCGGGGGTTCGGGTCGACTCGGGGGTGAACACCGGCAGCGTCGTGCCCCTCGAGTACGACCCGATGCTCGCCAAGCTGGTGGTGTGGGCGCCGGACCGCCGGGCCGCCGTCGAGCGCCTGGGCCGCGCCCTCGCCGAGTACCAGGTGAGCGGGATCGCCACCACCTTGAGCCTGTTCCGCGCGCTGGTCGGCATGGAGTCCTTCCGCAGCGCCGACTTCCACACGGCCTACCTCGACGAGCTGCTGGCCTCGGGCGATCTCGCCGAGCTGCACGGCCGCCAGGACCCCGATGCCGAGCTCGCGGCGGCGATCGCCGCCGCCTGCCTGGCGACGGTCAAGGCGTCCGGCCTGCCCGCGGACCTCTTCGCGCACGGGGAGCGCAGCACCTGGTGGGACGACGGCGTCCGCGTGCTGCACGGGAGGTTCCCGCGATGAGGTGGGTGGTCCGACGGGACGGTCAGGCCCGGCAGGTCGCGGTCGAGCGCGAGGGCGATCGCTTCGAGGTCGTGATCGACGGCCGGCCCCACCGGGTCGAGCTGGTGCGCCTCGACGGCTCCTTCGCGTCGCTGCGCTTCATCGATGACGGCCGCAGCTTCCAGATCACCTACTTCCAGCGCGGCAATGGCAGCTGGCGGGTCGGCGTCGGCCAGCGGGAGTTCGACCTCTCGGTCCTGACGCCGGCGGAGGCGGTCGAGGCCGTGAGCGGGGCCCGCGAGAGCGGGCCGAGCCGCCTGACCGCGCCGATCCCGGGCAAGGTCGTGGCGGTCAAGGCGGCCCCCGGCGACGAGGTCGAGGCCGGACGGCCGCTGGTCGTCCTCGAAGCGATGAAGATGGAGAACGAGCTCGCTGCCGCGCGCAGCGGCCGCGTGGCGGCAGTGCACGTGGCGGCCGGCGACACCGTCGAGAGCGGCCAGCTCCTGGTCGAGATCGAGTGAGCCCGGCTGGCGCGCCCGCGCAGCTCCGGAGGGCGGGGCTTCCGGATCCGGCCCGCGGGCGGCGGCCGCGGCGCCTCGCGGCGCTCACGCTCGCCGCGCTCCTCGCTGCCGCCCCGACGCCGGGACGCGGGCAGGAGCCGGAGCCCGCACCGCCGTCCTGCGTGCACGAGCTGGTGTACACGCCCTTTGCCGGGCTGATCCTGATTGCCGTGACCATCGGCGACTCGCCGCCGATGGACTTCATTCTCGACTCGGGTGCGACTCAGAGCGCCGTCACCGACCCGCTCCTCGCGGCCGCGCTCGGCCTCGAGGTGCGCGAGGCGGGGCTCGCGCGCGGCATCGGCGCCGGCGCCACGCGGGTGCTGATCGCCGACCACGTCAGCGTTCGCGCCGACGGGGTCGAGCTGCTCGAGGTCTCGCTCGCCGTGCACGACATCGGGGTCCGCCTCGCCGAGCTCTCCGGCCGCGACATCCACGGCTTCCTCGGTGCCGAGCTCTTCGAGCGCTACGTGGTCGAGATCGACCCGGCGTCGCGCCGGGTGCTGCTCCATGATCCGCAGGCTTTCTTTCACCCCGGCGGCGGCGCCGAGCTGCCGCTCACGGTCGAGAACAAGCGGCCGGTGGTCGAGGGACGCGTGACCCTGGAGGAGGGTGGCAAGGCGCTGCCGGTGCGGCTGATGGTCGACACCGGCTCGAGCCGCAGCCTGACCCTGATCAGCGGCTCGCGACGCCAGCTCAAGCTTCCCGCCGGCAGCACGCCGAGCGCGAGCGTCGGGGTCGTCGGCGAGACCACGGTCCAGGTTGCGACGTCGGCGCGGCTGGAGCTGGGACGCGTCGTCAGCGAGCGCATCGAGACCTCGTGGGTCGGCGCCCACCAGGTGCCGGCGGTGCGCAACATCCCGAAGCTCAACGGCATCGTCGGCAACGGCCTGCTCGCGCGGCTGCGCGTGGTCTTCGACTACGCGCGCGGGCGCCTGATCCTCGGCCGCCCGTCCTGAGCCGGCCGCGAGGCGCGGGCCCGGGCGGTGCGCACTCAGCCCTTGGGGTTGACGGCGGTGGCGGTGGTGGCGAAGGAGTCCTGCCGGGTCAAGGGGTCCAGCAGGCCGACCGCGATCCGATAGCGGCCGGACTCCACCAGCAGGTTGGCGTCGATGCCCCAGCGCGAGCGCTGGGCCTTCTCGTAGTCGGCCGCCGCC
>JALOKS010000311.1 GCA_025456385.1 Thermoanaerobaculales bacterium
GCCTCGACCCTGGTCAGCGACCGGGTCGACTACGCCGCGCCCGGCGGCCGCCCGGTCCATCGCCTCCTGGTGGACCGCGACGTGCGGCAGATCTTCGAGCACCGCCGGCGGGCGCTGCTGAGGATTTTCGGGCCGGTCGAAACCCCGCGGCCTTGAAACTTAGAAATTTCACTTCACAGCCTGAAATACTCGACATTACCTAGACGTTGGCCTCGACGTGCCGGCTTCCGGTACTGACATCACGACCTGGGAGGTCTCCATGAAGCGCTTCGTTGTTCTCGGACTCGTGCTCGCTCTCGGCTCGGTCCCGGCCCTCGCCGGCGACTGCGCCAGCAAGGCCGGCAAGGCGTCCTACGCCGCCAACAGCGGGCAGGGCGACATCGTCGCCACCGCCGCCGCCGCCGGCTCCTTCTCCACCCTGCTCGCCGCCGCCAAGGCCGCCGGCCTCGTCGAGACCCTGCAGTCCGCAGGTCCCTTCACCGTCTTCGCCCCGACTGACGAGGCCTTCGCCAAGCTCCCCGCCGGCACTGTCGACAACCTCCTCGCCAACCCTGACCAGCTGCGGCAGATCCTGCTCTACCACGTGGTGCCCGGCAAGGTGATGGCGGCGGACGTGGTCGGTCTCAGCTCGGCGACCACCGTGCAGGGCACGGACATCGCGATCTCGACCGCTGACGGCGGCGTCATGGTCAACAACGCGCGCGTGACCGCGACCGACATCGAGACCTCCAATGGCGTGATCCACGTGATCGACGCCGTCATTCTCCCCCGCGGCTGATCTCCCCGCCTGCGGACGACCGCAGGACGATCAGCCACCCTCCTCCGGCCCGCCCCGCGGCGGGCCGGTTTTTTTCGATCGTGTACGATCGCCGCCGCGCCTTGGAGGAGGATGCCTCGTGACCAGAAGCCCCGTTCTCGCCGCCGTGCTCCTCGCACTCGCGCTGCCGGCCGCCGCGCAGGGCCCTCCCGGACGCGACCGCTCGCAGCTCACGTGGTCGCTGGGGCTGGGCGTGATCTCGGCCCCCCGGCCGTACGTCGGCGCGAGCAACCAGGTGCTGGTCATTCCCCTCCTCGGGCTCGACTCCAAGCGGCTGTACATCCAGGGCATCCGAGCCGGCTACCACCTGCTCGACCATGGGGACCTCACCTTCGATGCCCGAGTCCGCTACGTCTTCGACGGCCTCGATCCCGACGACTCGCCTTTCCTCGACGGCATGGCGCCGCGCGAGGGCACCGTCGAGGGCGGCCTCGGGCTCGACTGGACGCCCGGCCCCTGGGCGCTCCGCGCCAGCGCCTTCACCGACCTGTTGGGCCGCTCCGACGGCCAGGAGGTGGGCCTCGACCTGTCGCGGACCTGGACCTTCGGCCGCTACCGCTGGGGCCTGACCCCGGCGATCGGCGTGATCTGGCAGAGCGGCAACCTCATCGACTATTACTACGGCGTCCCGCCGGAGGAAGCGCGCCCCGACCGCCCCGCCTACGCCGGACGGTCGGCCTTCAACCTGCAGACCTCGCTGCTGGCCTTCTACCGGATCTCGGACCGCTTCAACCTCGTCGCACTCGTCCAGGCCCAACGCCTCGACAACGAGATCGTCGAAAGCCCGATCGTCGACGACCGTCGAGCCTACTTCGGGCTCCTCGGCATCACCTATCAGGTCGGGCAGCGGGAGTTCCGCGGCCCCTGAGCCTGCGTGGACCATTCCCCGCCTCCGCGTTAGACTCGGCGGCGACCGATGCGCCTGGGAGGTGCTTCATGGCAGTGACGCTGCATCCGGACGACCGCAGGGCCCTCCTCGACCGTTTTCTCCGCTATGTCACGGTGGACACGCGTTCCGACGAGGCCTCGTCCTCGAGCCCGTCGACCGAGAAGCAGAAGGACCTCTCGCGCCTGCTGGCCGACGAGCTCCTCGCGCTCGGCTGCGGCGACGCCGCGATGAACGAGTGGGGGTACGTGTTCGCCACGCTGCCGTCCACTCTGCCTGCGAACCACCCTGCCGCCGGCAGGGTGCCGACGATCGGCCTCATCGCCCACGTCGACACCTACTTCGGCACCTCCGGCGAGAACGTCAGACCGACGGTCATCGCGAGCTACGCCGGCGGCGACATCACCCTCAACCCGCAGCAGGTCCTGACCGCTGCCGACAGCCCCAACCTCGCGCTCTGCGTCGGCCACACTCTGATCCACACCGACGGCACGACTCTGCTCGGCGCCGACGACAAGGCCGGGGTGGCCGAGATCATGACCGCCGTCGCCTGGATGAAGGCCCACCCCGAGTTCCTGCACGGGCCGGTGCGGATCGCCTTCACCACCGACGAGGAGGTGGGGCGAGGGACCGAGCACTTCGACGTCGCCGCCTTCGGCGCCGACTACGCCTACACCCTCGACGGCTCCGACCTCGGCGAGATCGAGGACGAGACCTTCTGCGCGGACACCGCCACCGTGACCGTGGTCGGCCACGACGTCCACCCCGGCTACGCCAAGGACAAGCTCGTCAACTCGCTCCGGGTCACCGCGGCGATCATCGAGAGCATCGACGCCTCGCTCCTGCCGGAGACCACCGAGGGGCGGCAGCCCTACCTCCACCCCTACATCGCTTCGGGTGACGTCTCCAAGACCGAGCTCAAGGTCCTGGTGCGGGCGTTCAGCGTCGAGGAGCTCGCAGAGCGCGAGCGGCACCTCGAGGAGGTCGTCGCGAAGGTCCGCGAGCGCTTCCCGAAGGCCGCGGTCACGATCACGATCGACGAGTCCTACCGCAACATGGCCTTCAAGATCCGCGAGGACCCGAAGGTGCTGGACTATGCCCTCGAGGCGGTCGCCAGGATCGGCATCGAGCCCAAGCGCCAGGCCATCCGCGGCGGCACCGACGGCGCGCGCCTGTCGTACATGGGCCTCCTCACGCCCAACGTGTGGGCCGGCGGGCAGAACTTCCATTCGGTGCGCGAGTGGGTGTCGCTGGAATGGATGGTCAAGGCGGTCGAAGGGACCCTCGAGATCCTCAACGTGTGGGTGGAGAAGTCGGCGAAGGGGTAGGGTCGGCGCATTTCGGATTTCGGATTTCGGATTTCGAATTTCGGAGCTCCGCGTATCACGCACTGCCGTCCAGAGCGAGGCCGCGCGGGGGCATGCCCTCCGTCATCCTGAGCGAGGCCGCCCGGCGCTTCCCCCTGCGTCATCCTGAGCGAGGCCGCCCGGCGGCCGAGTCGAAGGACCCCGTGAAGTCCCCGGAGAATGCCCCGTGCTCGGGTTCGCGATCTCGCGTCACGGGGTCCCTCGACTCGCTCCGGCGCCGCTCCGCGTCGCCTCCGCTCGCTCGGGATGACGGAGCGAAGGGCCGGCATCCGTTCGCTCACGATGACAGGGTTTCCGAGGCCGCCGTTTGCTCAGGCGTCGGCGGGAGCCGTCAGCGCGGCGAGGCGCTCGTGCATGGTGCTCGCGGTGGCGAGGTCGCCGCGGGCGGCGGCGACCTCGATGCCACGGCGGTAGGTGTCGACCGCGGCCTCCCGCTCGCCCGCGGCCTCCCGGGCGCGGCCGAGCTCGAGGAAGGCCGCCGAGTACCGCGGATCCGCGGCGAGCGCCCGCTCGAGGTGGTCGATGGCCTCGCCGAGGCGGCCC
>JALOKS010000312.1 GCA_025456385.1 Thermoanaerobaculales bacterium
CGTTCGCGAAAGGGGATCAGGTGAACTTCAAGGTCGGCGACAAGGTGGTCTACCCGAGCCAGGGGGTCACCGTGGTCGAGGAGATCTCGTCCGAGGTCTTCGCCGGCAGCGAGATGAAGTGCTACCACCTTCGCCTGCTCGGTTCGGACTCCAAGGTCATGGTGCCGGTCACCAACTCCGAGCGCGTCGGGTTGCGGCCGCTGTCCGAGCGCAAGGTCGTGAAGCAGGTCATGAAGCGCCTGAAGGCCGCTCACGGCGAGAACGCCGACGACTGGAAGGACCGCTACCGCGCCAACCTCGACCGCATCAAGACCGGTGAGCTCGACGAGATCGTCGACGTCCTGCTGTGCCTGGCCGAGGTCGCCGGACGCAAGACCCTGAGCTTCCGCGAGCGCAAGATGTACGACCACGCGCGGCAGCTGCTGGTGATGGAGGTCGCGGAGGTCGAGGGGCGCCCGGTACCGAAGGTCGAGGAGCAGGTCGAGGACGCCCTCGGCCGGGTGGTCAGACAGGAGGACGAGGAGGAGTGAGCCGGCCGTCGCGACGGTCTTCGGACGGAGGCCGTACACCGTGATGGTGGAGCGTTGGCCGGCGAGGTGGTCCCGCCGTTCCCCGGGGCGATCCGGCCGGTGCCCCGACGTGTTCGAAGGGAGCGATCGATGAGACCTCGGGTCCTTGCGGCAGCGGTGCTCACAGCCCTGCTCCCGGCGTTGGCTGCGGCGCAGGTCGCCGACAGTCTGCGGGAGCAGATCCGGGTCCGGGAAGTGGTCCTTGCCGGGCAGCTCGAGGAGCTCCGCGAGGCGCGTGCCCGCCTCCAGGAGCTGTGGTCGCGCTTCGACGAGCAAACCGTCGCCCTGCTGCGGGCGCAGGCCGAGGGCGAAGCCGTCGAGAGCCTGCGGCTGCGTGACGAGGAGCTGCGGTTGACCGAGGCCGAGCTCGCGGCTGCGGTCGAGACCCTGCGCGCGATACGGCGCTCGGTGCTCGAGAACCGCACCCTGCTGGCCGCCTTCACGGCCGAGATGGAGCGTCTCGCGAGCGCGTTCGGCGAGGCCGAGGCGCCTCTGACCGGCACCTGGGCGCTGGCGGTGGACCCCGGTCAGGAGGGGACGATGTTCCTGCAGCAGCAGGGCACGCTCGTCACCGGCACCTACGCGCTGTCAGGAGGCTTCAGCGGCTCGTTCCGCGGCACCCTGGTGGCGGGCAAGGTGCGGCTCGAACGCATCGACTCGCAGATCGGGTTCGCGGCCATATTCTACGGCCGGCTCGTCGGTCAGGGCAGGAACCTGCGCCTGCAGGGCAACTGGGAGGCGACCCAGCTCGCCACCGGTCTGCCGTCGACCGGCAACTGGACGGCGCGGCGCGTCGGCGAGGGCGGAGCGTAGCCGATCCCGTGTTAAGGTGCGTCGGCGCGCCGGCGGTGGCCCGGTGGCGGAGACAAGGAGCTGACCGATGCATCGGAATCCCTGGTTCACCCTGGTGATCGGGCTCATGCTGGGCCTGGTGGTCGGCTACGTGCTCGCCGAGCGGCAGGCGGTGCCGCCGGCGCGCGCGCTCGCGCTCGGCGTGGGTGCGGCTGCCGCGCCGGCCGACGACCTTCCCGACGGCCACCCGCCGGTCGAGGGGCAGAGTGCCGGGACGTCGCAGCAGCTGCGCCAGCAGGTGGCTGAGATCGAAGGCCTCCTGAACGCCAACCCGAACGACCCCAAGCTGATGGCGGCGATGGGCAACGTCTACTTCGACGCCAGCCGGTGGCAGGAAGCGCAAGTCTGGTACGAGCGCTCGCTCGCCCTGGCGCCCGACGACGTCAATGTCGTCACCGACCTCGCCGTCGTCCATCGCAACCTCGGCCAGGCGCAGCGCGCGGTCGAGCTCCTCGATCGGGTCATCGAGCTCGACGCCGGGCACTGGCAGGCCTGGTACAACAAGGTGGTGGTGTACCAGTTCGACCTTCACGAGCACGAAGCCGCCGCGGCCGCGCTGCGCCGGCTGCAGCAGCTCAAAGCGGGCAACCCGGCGATCCCCGACCTCAGCGGCCTCGAACGCGAGGTCCTCGGAAGCTGAGGAATCGACATCAGAATTTAAAAATGAGGAAGGCTGTCCGGTCACCCGCTGCGATCACCGGGGGCAGCAGGAAACTCCTGCGTTCTAATTCCGAAGCCCGAATTCCGAATTCCGAACTCCGAATTTCGAACTCCTGTCTCACCTCCTGGCGTATACTGAGGACTCTCCGCGAGGGCTGATGCAACGGATTCTGCTCGTCGTCGCCGTGCTGTTGCTGGTGTGGCGGGTCCTCGCCGCGATCGGCAAGCGTCTCGTCACGCGGGTGCCGGGGGCCGACAGCTTCAGCCGCTACGCGCCCGAGGCGCGGCGCCGCCGCCGGCAGTGGTCCGGCCGGGCGAACGGGCAGCTCGAGGAGCTCGTCGAGTGTGCCGTGTGCGGGACCTTCGTGCCGGCAGGCCGGGCGCTGGACGGCGCGGACGGACGCAGCTTCTGCAGCCGCGACTGCCGCGAGCGGGCGGCGGGTGGGGCGGCCGATGCTGGTCGGTGAGCTCGCCCAGCAGCTGGCCGCGGCCGGCGCGCGGCTGGCGGCGGCCGGCCTCGTTCGCGGCAGCGAGGGCAACCTCTCGGCGCGCATCGACGGCGAGCGCATCCTGGTGACGCCGACGGGCGGGGTCACGGGGCGGCTGCGCGGCGCCGATCTCGTCGAGGTGGCGGTCGACGGAGAACGGGTGCCGGCGCGGGCCTCGTCCGAGGTCCACCTTCACCTCATGATCTACCGGAGTCGGGCCGAGGTGGGCGCGGTGGTGCACGCCCATCCGCCGCAGGTCCTGCGGCTGGCGGGCTCGGGCCGCGTGCCCGACCGCAGCTGGTTGGACGGCGACGAGCGGGTTTTCGGCCGCGTGCTCGAGGTGCCGCGGCTCGAAGAGGGGAGCCGCGCCCTCGCCCGGGCTGCGGCTGCCGCCCTCGCAGAGGCGGTCGCCTGCGTTCTCCACGGGCACGGGGCCGTGACCGTCGGGCCCGACGTCGGGACGGCGCTCGAGCGGATGCTGCTCCTCGAGCGGGCTGCCGCCCGCGCCGTCGGCCGCTGAGATGGAGAACCCCGGGCTCTTCACGGTCGATCCGAGCACCGTCCCGCTCGCGGAGCGCATGCGGCCGCAGAGCCTCGACGAGGTGGTCGGGCAGGACGCTCTGGTGGGGCCGGGCGGCGTCCTCCGCTCGCTGCTCGATCGCGGCGAGCTGCCGTCGATCGTCTTCTGGGGTCCGCCGGGCAGCGGCAAGACCACCATCGCGAGGCTCCTCGCCGGTGCCGCCGGCGCCGAGATGGTGAGCTTCTCGGCCGTCCTCGCGGGCGTCAAGGAGGCGCGTGCGGTGATGTCCGAGGCGCGCGAGCGCCGCCACCTCGAGGGCCGCCGCACGCTTTTGTTCGTCGACGAGATCCACCGCTTCAATCGCGCCCAGCAGGATGCGTTCCTGCCCTATGTCGAGGCCGGCGACATCGTCCTCGTGGGCGCGACCACCGAGAACCCTTCCTTCGAGCTCAACCGGGCGCTCCTGTCGCGGCTCAAGGTCTACATCCTCGAGCCGCTCGGACCGGCGCAGATCGT
>JALOKS010000313.1 GCA_025456385.1 Thermoanaerobaculales bacterium
GCGCGTGACGATCAGCGGCGGCGTGGCCTGCTTCCCCGACGACGCCCTCGACAGCGTCGAGCTGCTGCGCAGCGCGGACGCCGCCCTGTACCGCGCCAAACAGGGCGGCCGCAACCGGGTCGAGCCCGCGGACGAAGCCGGCCTGAACCCCGTCTAGCCCGTCCCCCGCCGCCCGCCCAGATCCGAGATACGAGATCCGAGATCCCCCGCCCCCCCCCAGGATTCGAGATCCACCGCTCACACCTCGGGCGGTTCAGCGACGCGAGCCGTCGTTGTGACGAGTCTCGTATCTCGCATCTCGCATCCCGCGGGTGGGCGGGTGGTACTATACCGGCCATGAAGGTTGATGTCCGCCACGTGGACGACGTCATCATCGTCGACCTCGAGGGCCGCCTCGTGATGGGGGTCGGCGATGAGCTGTTGCGCGACGTGCTGAACGAGCTCGTCGCCGAAGACTGGAAGAAGATCCTGCTCAACCTGCGCGAGGTCACCATCATCGACAGCTCGGGGATCGGTGAGGTGGTCTCGGGCTGGAAGCTCGCCCGCCGTTTCGGCGCCACGGTCAAGCTGCTGCGTCCGGCTCCGGCGATCGAGCGCACGCTCAAGCTCGCCCAGCTGCTGCCGCTGCTCGAGGTCTTCAACGACGAGGACGCGGCGGTGGCGAGCTTCCAGGAGAACTGACAGCCCGCACCGCCCTGCGGCCGCGGCCGGCGGCCGTGATGGTCGGGTCGCGGCATCGAGGGGAGGGATGGCGATGTACGCGAGATTCCGCGACGGCTTCCGAGAGGAGATCGAGGCGATCCGCGCCGCCGGCACCTACAAGCAGGAGCGGGTCATCTCCTCGCCCCAGAGCGCCGCGATCCGCGTCCCCAAGGGTGAGGTGATCAACTTCTGCGCCAACAACTACCTCGGCCTCGCGGACAACCCTGACATCATCGCCCGCGCCAAGCAGGCCCTCGACGAGCGGGGCTTCGGGATGGCCTCCGTGCGCTTCATCTGCGGGACCCTCGACCTCCACAAGGAGCTCGAGCGCGTGATCAGCGAGTTCAACGGCACCGAGGACACGATTCTCTACTCCTCCTGCTTCGACGCCAACGCCGGGCTCTTCGAGACCATCCTCGGCGACGAGGACGCGATCATCTCGGACCAGCTGAATCACGCGTCGATCATTGACGGCGTCCGCCTCTGCAAGGCGGAGCGCTTCCGCTACGCCAACTCCGACATGGCCGAGCTCGAGGCGGTTCTCAGGCAGACCCAGGGGCACCGCCGGCGGCTGATCGCGACCGACGGCGTGTTCTCGATGGACGGCTACATCGCGAAGCTCGACGGGATCTGCGACCTCGCCGAGCGCTACAACGCGATGGTGATGGTGGACGACTCGCACGCCACCGGCTACATCGGGCGCAGTGGCCGGGGAACTCCGGAGCACTGCGGGGTCCAGGGCCGGGTCGACGTGATCACCTCGACCCTCGGCAAGGCCCTCGGCGGCGCTTCGGGCGGGTACACGACCGGCCGGCGGGAGATCATCGAGCTGCTCCGCCAGCGCTCCCGCCCCTACCTGTTCTCGAACACGCTGACCCCGGCTCTGACAGCCGCGGGCATCGAGGTCTTCCGGATGCTGTCGGCGACGACCGCCCTGCGCGACAAGCTCATGGACAACACCCGCTACTTCCGCGCTACGTTGTCGAAGCTGGGCTATGACCTGCTCGACGGAGAGACCGCGATCGTGCCGGTGATGCTCTACGACGCGCGGCTCGCGTCGCAGGTCGCCGATGCGATGCTCGACGAGGGCATCTACGTGATCGGTTTCTCCTTTCCGGTGGTGCCCAAGGACCGGGCGCGCATCCGGGTCCAGATCTCGGCCGCCCACGAGCGGGAGCACCTCGATCGCGCGGTCGCCGCCTTCGCCAAGGTCGGCAGGAACCTCGGAGTCATCTGAGGGCGGACGGCGGGCCGGGGCGAGCCGTGAGCGATGTTCCTGCGCCGCCTCGTGAAGCCTGGACCGAGTGGGGCGGCGAGGGTCCGCTGCTCTGCTTCGGCCACGCCAACGGCTTCCCTCCTGAAACCTACCGGCTGCTGCTCGGCGCGCTGACCGCGAGCTTTCGCGTGACCAGCTTCGCGGCGCGCCCGCTGTGGCCGGGCGCCGACCCGGCGGCTGCAGGCTCGTGGCGCGACCTGGCCGACGACCTTCGCGGCGAGCTCGTGCGGCGCGGCGCGCACGGCGCGATCGGCGCCGGCCACAGCCTCGGAAGCGTGCTCGCCGTGCTCGCGGCAGCCGCGGAGCCCGGGCTGTTCCGGGCGCTGGTCCTCGTCGACCCGGTGATCTTCTCGGGTGCCCACTCGTTGTTCTGGGGCGCCTTCAAGGGCCTGCACCTGGGCCACCGCCTGCCGTTGATCCGCAGCGCGCGGCGGCGGCGCGAGCGCTTTCCCGACCGGGATGCGGTGCGCGCGGCATGGAGCGGCAGGTCGGTCTTCGGGAGCTGGCTGCCGGAGGTGCTCGAGGACTACGTGCGCTCCGGCACGGTCGAGGACCCCAACGGCGGCGTCACGCTCCGCTACCCGAAGGCATGGGAGGCGAGGATTTTCGAGCTCACCCCGGCCAGCGTGTGGCGGGAGCTGCGCCGGATCGAGCTCCCGATGCTCGTCCTGAGGGGGGAGGGCTCGGACACCTTCCTTGAGGCCGCCGCCGACCGTCTCGGCCGCGAGCTGCCGTCGGCGACGGTCGTCGAGCTCTCGGGCTGCAGCCACTTCGCGCCCATGGAGCGGCCGCAGGCGGTCGCCGGGGCTGTCGTCGCCTGGTGGCAGCGGCTGGGCCACGCGGGTCCGCTATGACCACCGCGCACCTGATTCGCGAGCTGGAAAGCCGGCTGCGGGACGTCGGGGACCCCGTGCGGGCGCGGGGCGCCAAAGCCTACCTCAAGAGCGAGCTCGAGTTCCTGGGCGTCGCCGCGCGCCCGCTTCGGGAGGTCGCGCGCGCCTTCCTCGATGTCCACCCAGAGCTCGACCGCGACCAGCTCGTGATGCTCGTGCGCGGCCTCTGGACGACCCCCTTTTTCGACCTCCGAGCCGTGGCCGTGGCCCTCCTCGAGCGCCGCGTCGCGGAGCTGCCGCGGGCCGACCTGAGGCTGGTCGAGGAGCTGGTGCGGCGGTCGGGGACCTGGGCCCTGGTCGACTGGTTGGCGACCAAGATCGCGGCGCCGGTGGTGGAGCGCGATCCCGCACGGACGCGAGCAACTCTCCGACGCTGGTCGCGGGACGAGGACTTCTGGCTGCGGCGGGCCTCGATCCTCGCGCTGCTTCCGGCACTTCGCTCCGGTGAGGGTGATTTCGAGCTCTTCGCGGAGCTGGCAACGCCGCTGCTTGCCGAGCGCGAGTTTTTCATTCGCAAGGCGATCGGCTGGGTGCTCAGAGATGTGGCCCGCAGACGGCCCGAGCGAACGCGGGCGTTTCTCGCAGAGCACCTCGCCGATCTCTCAGGCCTCACCCTGCGCGAGGCCTGCCGGCATCTCCCGGCGAGCATTCGCGAGGATTTCCTGCGGCGGCATCGCCGGCGGGCCTGACCCGTCCGCCGACGCCGCGCCGAGGGGCTT
>JALOKS010000314.1 GCA_025456385.1 Thermoanaerobaculales bacterium
CTACACGCCGCCCGACGGCATCCCGGCGCTGAAGCAGGCCATCATCCGCTACACCGAGGACTTCTACGGCTGGCGGCCGGCGCCCGAGAACGTGATGGCTTCGGGGGGCGCCAAGCAGGCCATCATGTCGGCGCTGCACGCCATCCTCGACCCGCAACAGGAGGTCATCTTCCCGGCCCCCTACTGGGTCTCCTACCCCGAGATGGTGAGGCTCGTGGGCGGCGTCCCGGTGCCCGTCCACCCCGAGGACGGCGGCTTCATCCCCCGCATCCAGGACATCGAGCAGGTGATCGGGTCCTACACCAAGGCGGTGATCATCAACAGCCCCAACAACCCCACCGGGGCGGTCTACCCCGAGAGCTTCGTCCGCGACGTCGTGGAGCTGTGCGAGGAGCGCGGGCTGTGGCTGATCATCGACGACATCTACCACCGGCTGATCTTCGACGGCCGGCGCCCGGTCAACCCCTACGCCTTCGCCAGGGACCACAGCGACAACTCGAAGCTGATCTGCATCAACGGCGTCTCCAAGCAGTACGCGATGACCGGCTTCCGCATCGGCTGGGCGGTCGGCAACACCAGGCTCATCGAGGTCATGACCAACATCCAGGGCCACGAGACCTCCGGGCCGTCGGCGGTCCTTCAGCACGCGGCGGTCGGGGCGATCAACGGCATCCAGTCGTCGGTGTCGAGCCTGTGCACGACGCTCGAGAACAACCGCAACGTGCTCATCCAGGAGCTCAAGGCCTTCGAGGGGGTGCGCCTCGAGGAGCCCGGCGGCACCTTCTACTCGTTCCCTGACTTCAGCCACTACGGCAAGGACTCGGTGAAGCTCTCCAAGTTCCTCCTCGACAAGGTGCAGGTCGTGACCGTGCCCGGCAAGGAGTTCGGCAAGGAGGGGCACCTCCGGATCAGCTTCTGCGGCTCGATCAAGGAGATCACCGAGGGCATCGAGCGCATGAAGTGGGCGCTCGACCCCAACTCGCCCAACGAGCTCTACATCGGCCAGCGCAAGCTGGTGAGGGACTGGTCATGAGCAAGTACCTGAAGTTCGCGACCCCGGCCACCGCGCAGGCCGGCGACCTCAAGAGCCGCTACGGGCTCGCCAACCACGGCCTGGTCCACCTCGACCGGGTGTACTGGAACCTGCCCGTGCCGGCGCTCTACGAGGAGGCCTCGTTCCGCCAGGAAGGGCTGATGGCGCACGGCGGGCCGCTGGTGGTCAACACCGGCACGTGGTCGGCGCGCGCCGCCCAGGACAAGTACATCGTGCGCGAGGCCTCGACCGCCGACAAGATCTGGTGGGGCGAGTACAACCGTCCCTACGCGCCCGAGAACTTCTCGTCGCTCGTCGCCCGGATGCAGGCCTTCCTGCAGGACGAGGAGCTCTTCGTCCAGGACTGCTTCGTCGGCGCCGACCCCGAGTACCGGATGCCGATCCGCGTCATCGCCGAGCACGCCTGGCACGCGCTCTTCGCCCGCAACCTCTTCATCACCCCGAAGAACCAGGACGAGTACCAGAACCACGTGCCCGAGTTCACGATCATCGCCGCGCCCTCGTTCCGGGTCGACCCGCGCGTCGACGGCACCCGCTCGGAGACCGCGATCATCCTCAACTTCGCCGAGCGCCTGGGCCTGATCTGCAACTCGAGCTACGGCGGCGAGATCAAGAAGAGCGTGTTCACGGTGATGAACTTCCTGCTGCCCCTGCGCGAGGTCCTCGCCATGCACTGCTCGGCCAACGTCGGCGCGGGCGGCGACGTGGCGCTGTTCTTCGGCCTCTCGGGCACGGGCAAGACCACGCTGTCGGCCGACCCCAAGCGCCGCCTGATCGGCGACGACGAGCACGGCTGGTCGGACACGGGCGTCTTCAACTTCGAGGGCGGCTGCTACGCCAAGGTGATCCGCCTCTCGGCGGAGCACGAGCCCGAGATCTACGCCACCACCCGCCGCTTCGGCACCATCCTCGAGAACGTGGTCCAGGACCGCACCTCGCGCCGCCTCGACCTCGACGACGACCGCTTCACCGAGAACACCCGCGCCGCCTACCCGCTCGAGTTCATCCCCAACGTGGTCCCGGAGGGGGTGGTGGCCTCGCACCCCAAGAACGTCATCCTCCTGACCTGCGACGCCCAGGGCGTGCTGCCGCCGATCGCCCGGCTCGGGCCGGAGCACGCGGTCTACCACTTCATCTCCGGCTACACCTCGAAGATCGCCGGCACCGAGATCGGTCTCGGCATCGAGCCCGAGATCGCCTTCTCGGCCTGCTTCGGCGCGCCGTTCATGGTCCACCACCCCTTCACCTACGCCGACATGCTGCGCGCCAAGATGCTCAAGCACGGCGCCACCTGCTGGCTGGTCAACACCGGCTGGGTCGGCGGCGGCTGGGGCGTCGGCAAGCGGATCTCGATCCGCCACACCCGCAACCTGCTCAACGCCGCGCTCGAGGGCGCCCTCGACCGGGTCGAGTACCGCCGCGACCGGCTGTTCGGCTTCGAGGTGCCGCTCGCCTGCCCCGAGGTGCCGGTCGAGGTGCTCGACCCCTCCAACTCGTGGGGCAACAAGGACGAGTACTGGAAGCGCTACGACGCGCTCGCCGCCCGCTACATCGAGAACTTCAAGACCTTCGCCGAAGGCTGCCCGCCGGAGATCCTCGCCGCCGGACCGAAGCGGCTGAAGGACATCAAATAGAATTCGGGATGAGGAATTCGGAATTTCCAGCCACCCCCTCGGTCTCATGAGGGTGGGTGGGCGGCATTCCGAATTCCGAATTCCGACTTCCGACTTCCGAATTCCTCGCCCGGGCCGGCCGTCTGAGGGGCGTAGCTGAGAAGGAGCGCGAGCCGGCACAGCGCCCCGAGCAGCATCGTGAGGACGAGAAGCGGCAGCGCGGCGGGGCTGTCGATCAGGAGCGGCGCGAGCGGCAGCGCGAAGCCCGGCACCACCCACAGCAGGAGCGGGGCGAGCGCGGCCCACGGCCGACGCAGGCTGCGGCCGAGGCCGCGCAGCCAGGCCGCCGCGGCCGACCGCCGGCCGACCGTGCCGAGCAGCCAGGCGCCGTGAAGGGCAGCCGACCAGCCGGCGGCGAGCACGGCCGCGGACACGACGGCGCCGGCGGCGAGCGCCGGACCCAGCGCGCCCGAGCTCGTCCCCGCGAGCCGCCAGAGGGGCAGCCACAGCGCGGTCAGCACGCCCGCGACGACGACCACCGCGGTCAGCGCCAGCCGGAGCTGGCGCCACCACCGGCCCACGCCGCCGCGACCCAGCTCACCGAGCCGAAACCGCGTCGCTGGGTTGGCGAGCCACCAGCGCACGGCGGCGGCACGCCCCAGCGCCGACCAGGCGGCGAGCACCAGCAGCCCCCAGGCCGCGGCGGCGAGGAGCGTGCCCGCGACCGGGCGCAGGGTCTCGAGCAGGATGAGCGCGCCGTCTCCCGCCGGCAGCTGCCCGGCGGGCAGGTGGGCGCCCACCCTCGCGGTCGCGGCGACAACCCCCAGCAGCACCGGCGCGCAGGCGACGACGCTCACCAGCCAGCCGGCGAGCACGAGGCCGGGCAGACGGAGCGCCCGGCGGAGGCCGGCGGC
>JALOKS010000315.1 GCA_025456385.1 Thermoanaerobaculales bacterium
GGCCCGGGAGCTGCCGCCCATGTCGATCGCGGCAGGCGTGGCGCCGCTCGCCGCCGGGGGCGAGCCCGCCGCCGCGCTCGAGGAGGCCGACCGGCGCATGGTCGCCGACAAGCCGGGCGGAGGCTCGGTGTGAGCGACCGTCTGCGTCCGCTGTCGCTGGAGCGGCTCGTCGACTGGGTCGCCGACGAGCTCGCCGCCAAGGGCTCGATCCTCGGTTTGCCGCGCCGGCTCGCCTTCACGCCGCGGCCGCGCGACCGCTTCCGCACCCGCGTCGCGGCCGGGGCGCTGGAGACCCCGGTCGGCGTCGCCGCCGGCCCGCACTCCCAGCTCACCCAGAACATCGTCGTCGCCTGGCTGTGCGGCGCGCGGGTGATCGAGCTCAAGACCGTGCAGACCCGGGACGAGCTGAGGATCCCGCGGCCCTGCATCGACATGCAGGACGAGGGCTACAACGTCGAGTGGTCGCAGGAGCTCCCGGTTGAGCAGAGCTTCGCTGAGTACCTGCACGCCTGGGTCCTCATCCACGCCCTCCACCGCCGCCTCGGCTTCCCGGGGGAGCGGCCCGGAGTCGTCTTCGACGTGTCGGTCGGCTACGACCTCGCGGGGCTGCGGCAGCCCAACATGCAGCGCTTCCTCGACCGCGTCGCCGACGGAGGCCCGGACCACGCCCGCGCCGTCGCCGCGGTCGCCCGCCGCTTCCCCGAGCTGCGCGAGGTCGAGGTTCCGCGCCGGCTCGCCGCGAGCGCGACCCTCTCGACCATGCACGGCTGCCCGCCCGAGGAGATCGGCGCGATCTGCGCAATGCTGATGGCCGAGCGCGGCCTGCACACGGCCGTCAAGCTCAACCCCACCCTGCTCGGGCGCGAGACCGTGCGCGAGATCCTCGGCCGCAAGCTCGGATTTCACGAGCTCGGTCTCGACGACACGGCCTTCGTGCAGGACCTCGGCTACCCGGAGGCCCTGGATCTCCTCGCCGAGCTGCGGGCCGAGGGCGCCCGGCGCGGGCTCGCCTTCGGCCTCAAGCTCTGCAACACCCTGCCGGTCGCCAACCACCGGCCGGTCTTCGACCCGGCCGAGCGCAGCATGTACCTCTCCGGGCGGCCGCTGCACGCGCTCGCCGTCACCCTCGCGCACCGGCTCGCCGAGGACCTCGCAGAGCCGCTGCCGATGTCCTTCGCCGCCGGCGCCGACGCCGGCAACGTCGCGGCCCTCCTGCGCTGCGGCATGCGCACCGTGACCGCCTGCTCCGACCTGCTGCGGCCGGGCGGCTGCCTCCGCCTCGTCCAGTACCTCGAGAACGTCGACACCGCGATGGCGGCCGACGGCGCCGCCACCCTCGACGCCTTCATCCGCGCCGGCGCCCGCGGCGCGCGCGGCACGGCGGCAGCCGCCCGCCTCCACCTGCGGCGCTACGCCGCGCGGGTGCTCGAGGATCCGGCGTTCGCCAAGGCGAGCTTCGACCGCGCCGCGACCAAGACCGCGCGACCGCTCGGCCTCTTCGACTGCGTCAAGCCGCCCTGCACGGACGCCTGCGCCGTCGACCAGCGGGTGCCCGAGTACATGCGCCTCGTGCGCCTCGGCGACCTCGATGCCGCCGCGGCGGTCACCCGCGCCGACAACCCACTCGCCTCGATCCTCGGTCGCGCCTGCCACCACCCCTGCGAGCGGGTGTGCCTGCGCACCCACATGGACCGGCCGCTGGCGATCCGCGAGATCAAGCGCCTGATCACCGCGCACGAGCCGCCGCCCGAGGCGGCAGGCCGCGCCCGCGCGGCGGCGCCCCCGGTCGCCGTTGTCGGGGCCGGCCCCTGCGGTCTGGCGGCGGCGAGCTTCCTCGCCCGCGCCCGGCGGGCGGTCACGGTCTTCGAGGCGCGCGAGGCGGCCGGCGGCATGGTCTCCGCCACCATACCCGGCTACCGCGCCTCGAGCGCGGCCGTCGCCCGCGACCTCGAGCGGGTCGCGGCCGAAGGGGTCGAGATCCGCTGCGGCCGGGAGATCGGCGCCGAGCTCGGTCTGGAGGACCTGCGGGCGCAGGGCTTCGGCCCGATCGTCCTCGCGATCGGCGCCCGCCGCGGCCGCCGGCTCGGCCTCACCGGTGACGACGCCGCCGGCGTCCACGACGGGCTCGACTTCCTGCGCGCCGCCCGGCGCGGCGCGCCGCCCGACCTCGGCCGCCGGGTCGGCGTCATCGGCGGCGGCGACGTGGCCATGGACTGCGCGCGCACCGCTCTCCGCCTCGGCGCCGCCGAGGTCACGATCTACTACCGACGGACCCGCGCCGAGATGCCGGCCCAGGCCGAGGAGCTCATGGATCTCCTCGACGAGGGAGGCCGGCTCGTGGAGCTGGTGGCGCCGCGCGGCATCCGCAGCCGGGGCGGCCGCCTCGAGAGAGTGGCCATGGTGCGGACCGAGCTCGGCCCGGCCGACGCCTCGGGGCGGCCCGCTGTGCAGGAGGTCGAGGGCAGCGAGCACGAGCTCGAGCTCGACGCCCTGATCGTGGCCGTCGGCCAGCAGCCCGACCTCGGGGTGCTCGGCACCGCGAGCGCAGCCCTGACGCCGGCGGGCTACCTCGCCGTCGACCCCGAGACCCTCGAGACCTCGCTTCCTGGGGTCTACGCCGGCGGGGACATCGCGGGCCGCGGGCCCGCGAGCATCGTCGACGCCGCCGGCGACGGCCGCCGCATCGCGGAGGCGATCCTCCGCCACGCCGGGGGCCTGCGGGTCGTGGCGCGCGAGCCCCCGCCCTGGCCCGCCTTCGACCGCGTCGATCTCCTGCGGCGGCGCTCGCGCATCGAACCGCGGGTCGAGGTCCCACGGCGCCCGCCCGACCAGCGTGGGTCCTTCGAGGAGGTGCTCCTGACCCTGTCGCCCGAGGTCGGCGCGGCCGAGGCCTGGCGCTGCCTCGACTGCGACCTCATGTGCTCGACCTGCGAGACGGTGTGCCCGAACCGCGCGATCCTCACCTACACGACGCAGCCGGAGGAGCTCGCGATCCCCCGCCTGCGCCTCGCGGACGGCCGCGTCGACGAGCTCGCAGCGGCGCCGTTCCGCATCGCACAGGGCCCGCAGGTGGCGGTGCTCGCCGACTGGTGCAACGAGTGCGGCAACTGCGCGACCTTCTGCCCGACCGCCGGCCGGCCGTGGCGCGACAAGCCCCGCCTCCACTTCGACCGCGGGGACTTCGAGGCCGCGCGCGACAACGCGTTCATGGTGCTGCGGCGGGAACGCAGCCGCGGCCTCGCGGCGCGTTTCGACGGCGCCACCCACGAGCTCTGGCTCGACCGCGACCTCCGCTACCAGTCACCCCTCGTGCGCCTCGTGCTCGACCCGCGGAGCCTGGCGGTCCGCCGCGCTGCGCCCTCCCCCGCAGCCGCGGCCGGCGAGCTCGTCGATCCGCGGCAGCTCGGCACCATGGTCGCGCTCCTGCGCTCCCTCCTCCCGTCGATGCCCGAGCTGCCGGCCGTCGACGCGCCTGAATGACAGCCGGGGGCCCCCGGGATTCGGAATCGGAAGAGCACGGGGCCGCCATGCCCTAGCCTCGGTCCTGAGAGCGGCGACCGCTGGTCGCCACCACCTC
>JALOKS010000316.1 GCA_025456385.1 Thermoanaerobaculales bacterium
AGCACCACGCGGATCATGTCCCGGCTGATGCCGGGGCACTCCGCTTCGACGTCGGAGATGGCGAATGGTCCGACTTTCCGGTCGATGACGCGACGGATGTGAGCGGACTTGGCGCCGCGAGAGGTGGTGATGGTCCCGACGCGTTCCTCGAACTCTCGGTAGGCTCGGAGAAGCACACCCCAGAAGTACCGAAGCCACGGATGGATGTCGTGCGTCCCCTCGTGCCACCCTTGGGAAGATGCTTCCAGGGTGTCGTAGTAGGTTTCCCTTGACTCCTCGAAGATCCGCTCGAGGCTGATGTAGCGGCCGACGTCGTAGCCGAAGTGGTACAGCAGAAGAAGGGTGAGAAGGCGTGCGGATCGTCCGTTGCCGTCGCGAAAGGGATGGATGCAGAGGAAGTCGAAGACGGCTGCCGGCACCGCTACCAGAGGCTCGACGGTGTCGATGTCAACCGCGTGTCGATATCGAGTCACCAGGTCGTCCATCGCCTGCGGTGTCGAGAATGCTGGAACCGGCTCGAAGCGGACCCGACCAACGGATCCGTCGGGGTTTCGTTCGACGATGTGATTGTCGACGGTTTTCCACCGGCCCCCCTCCGATGGGAGGTATCGGTAGATCATCGAGTGGAGCTGGAGAATCACGTTGACGCTGAAGTCCATGTGCTCGGCCGACTCGTGGATGAGCGCGAGGGCATCTCGATAGCCGGCGATCTCCTGTTCAGAGCGGTTGCTCGGCCTGGAGTCCTTGAAGATGATGGCTTCGAGACGTGGCCGAGGGGCAGTGATTCCCTCGAGACGGTTCGACGACTCGCTCGACTCGATGATGGCCACTTGCCTGAGAGAGTTGAGGATCTCCGGCGTTTGCTGGGTGAAGAGTTCCTGTTTGCCCTTGTACTCACCGATCTTCTGAATCGTCGAGGCATCCTCGCCGGAAAACTGGATTCGGCTCAGAAAGTCGGCCTGGAGGGTGTGAATGGCGTCCTCCTCGGGGAATGAGTGTGACGATCCATAAATGAGGTAATGACCGGCCAGTCATTCCCTCGTTTTCGAGCACAGTACCACATTCCAGAGTGGGTTCCGATCGAGTGCCACGCGTGAGGACCCCGTTGAACGGGTTGACCGTGAAGTCGAATATGCGAACCTCGCACGGCTTTCGGCGAAGGCGGCGCCGGTCGGAGGGATTCGACGAAAGGCCGTGCGGTGAGGATCGTCGCCCAGTCCGGCGAGGCGTCGATGAGGGCCTGATCGCCGGTCAGGAGGACGGCCGTCCGACCTGGCGGCGGGCGACGACGATATGGGCGCCAGATCAGAAGCTCCGTAGTTGTGACCCCGTAACGACTGATCCGCGGGCCCACCGTGACGCGATCCCCGCGTGGTGGAGGCTCCGGCCACTGGGATGTTCGGCCCGGTGCTACACTCCGGCCATCTTGCGACCGGCGAGCGATCGCGTGGGTGATGCTGAGCCGCCGGTGGCGCCGCCCGGGGGGCGAGGGGGGCACATGAGCAGCAGCGCATGGTGTCGGCCGTGGCGCGTCACGTCGTCGTCTCGGCTCTTGGCAGCGGTCGCCGTGGTGGCGGCAGTGGTTGCGGCGGTCCCGGCGATCGCGGCGTCGGAGCACGAGGCGGAGTGCCGGGCGGCGGCGGGCGAGCACGAGGGGCTCTTCGCCTTCTGCACCCTGGCGATGGACGGCAAGGTCGAGGAGGCGAAGGCGGCGGCCGGGTCGCTCGCCGGCGCGGTGTCCGAGGCCGGCGGGGGGATCGCCCACGTCGCGGTGCTGTCGGGCGACGCCGGGCTGGTCGAGGCGGTGCTCGAGCTCGGGGCCGATGCGGGGCTCGCCAACCGGGTCGGGGTGACGCCGCTCCACCTGTGCGCGGTGGCGGGCGGGGCCGAGGCCGCCTCCCTGCTCCTCGACCGCGGCGCCGGGATCGAGGCCCGCGACGTGGACGGCTCGACGCCGCTGGTGTGGGCGGCGGCGCGGGGCGACCTCGAGCTCGTCGAGCGGCTGCTCGACAACGACGCCGAGGCCAATGCCCGCGACGCGTATGGCTGGACGCCGCTCCACTGGGCGGCGTGGAACGGCCACGCGGCGGTGGTCGAGAAGCTGGTCGACGGGGGCGCCTCGGTCACCCTGCGCCGGATCCGGACCGCCGAGGGGCCGATCCACGAGGGCGAGGCGACCACCGGGGTGCTGCCGATCTGCGCGCCGCGGCCCTGCCCGCCCGACGAGGAGGGCGGGGTCATCGACGGCACGGCCTGGTGCCTGGCGACGCAGCGAGGCCACACCGAGGCGGCGTCCTTTCTCGGCGGGTACATCTACCCGAAGCCGCCCGGGCACGCCGCCTACTCCGAGGGGGAGTGGCTGCTCGACGCGGCCCGCAACGGCGACCTCGGCACGGTCAAGGACCTGACGCGCAAGCGCGAGCTGGTCGACACCCGGACCGACAACGGCTGGACGGCGCTGATGTGCGCCATCCGCTACGGCCAGCCCGAGGTGGCGCGGCTGCTCCTCGACCGGGGGGCGGCGGTCGACGCCCGCGACGAGGACGAGTGGACGCCGCTGATGTACGCGCTGCGCTTCGGCCAGCCGGAGGTGGCGCGGGCGCTCATCGACCGCGGCGCCGACCTCGTCGCCAAGAGCGCGGCGTGGTGGACGCCGCTGATGTTCGCGCTGCGCCACGGCCAGCCCGAGGTCGCCGACCTGCTGATCGGCCGCGGCGCCGGGATCAACGCGGTCAACCAGGACGGCTGGACGCCGCTCATGATCGCGCTGCGCAACGGCCACGAGAGCGCCGCCCTGCGCCTGCTCGAGGCCGGCGCCCGGGTCGATGCCGCGAGCGCCACCGGACTGACCCCCTTGATGATCGCCGCCCAGATCGGCCCGACGCCGGTGGTCTTGCGGCTGCTCGCCGCGGGGGCGGCGATCGACGCGGTCGACGAGGACGGATGGACCGCGCTGATGTTCGCGCTGCGCTTCGGGGAGCCGGCCGCCGCCCGGGCGCTGATCGACGCCGGCGCGTCGCTCGACATCCGGGACGAGGGCGGCTGGTCGCCGCTGCACTACGCCCTGCGCTACGGCAAGCCCGAGATCGCGGGGCTTCTCATCGACCGGGGGGTCGAGCTCGGCGCCGCCAACTCGGAGGGTTGGACGCCTCTCATGATGGCGCTGCGCAACGGCCAGGAGGACAACGCCCTGCGGCTCGTCGCCAAGGGGGTCGACCTGGCGGCGGTCGACGACGAGGGCTGGACGGCGCTGATGTACGCGGTGCGCTACGAGCAGGCGCGGGCGGCGGCCGAGATCGTCGCCCGGGGCGGCGCCCTGGGCGCGAGCAACCAGAACGGCTGGACCGCCCTCCACTTCGCCCTGCGCTATGGCCAGCCCGAGATCGCGGGGCTTCTCATCGACCGGGGGGTCGACCTGGGCGGCGCCAACTCGGAGGGCTGGACGCCCCTCATGCTGGCGCTGCGCAACGGCCAGGAGGACAACGCCCTGCGGCTCGTCGAGCGCGGCGTCGCCCTCGACGCCGTCAACGGCGACGGCTGGACCGCGCTGATGCTCGCCATCCGC
>JALOKS010000317.1 GCA_025456385.1 Thermoanaerobaculales bacterium
CGCTGCGCGACCCTTGACTCCGGACGCCTCGCCAGCTCCGGGAGAGCTGTGAACGACCCGGAGGTGACCATGCCCGACGCCCGTCCGACTCCCCACCTCGTTGCCCACTCGAAGGCCCTCGAGGCCGCAGGCACCGCCATCAGGCTCGTCATGAGGGTGCCGACGCCTCTCAAGTCGATCGCTGAGCAGGCGATCCGCGCCGCAGCGTCGGTGCCCGCCAACCTGGCGGAAGGGGCCGGCCGCTGCGGCCGCGACCGCCACAACCTGTGGCGGATCGCCTACGCCTCGGCGAAGGAGGTGGACAGTCACCTGCGCCTGCTGGCCCACGCCGGAGCGGTTGACGGCACCCGCGCCGCCGCCACGCTCGCGGCCTTCGACGAAGTCCGGGCGATGACCTGGCGCTTGCTCCACCCGAGGGTCTGATCGAAGCAGCACCCCCGAGCCCGGCTGCGCCCTGGCGCTGTCCACTGCAGCTGTCACTGTCGCTGGCCGCTGCCGCGGCCTCTGCCCCTGCCGCTGACCAACGATCGCAGGCATCCGATCTCAGATGCCCTTCCGTCCTAAAATTCGAAATTCGAAATTCGAAATTCGAAATCGACACGCCCATCTCACAGGATCCGGCCGAAGTCCAACGCTCTAACGTTCCTCGGCGTCGACCCGCTCGAGAATTCCCGCCACCCGGTCGCGGTGGACGGTGATGGTCAGCACCTTGAGCCTGACGTAGTCCTCGCGGAAGAAGTAATAGCCGTCGTGCTTACCCGCCCGCGAGGAGCGGTTCGAGTCCTTGATCAGGATCCAGTCGCGGCCGTCGAGCTCGGTCAGGCCGACGGCGTGCACCAGGTGGTCGTCGGTGCTCGACCCGTTGACGAAGCGGAACTCACGCGCGTCCTGGTCGATGAAAGCGCCGGGGATGTCGAAGCTCGGCACCACGGCGATGTCCTCGAGACCCCACAGGCCGGCCTCGGAGACGTCGCCCCCGAAGACCACGCTGTCGCCGGCGGCGAGGGTGGCGCGGATGACGCCGAAGAAATCCTCGAGCGGCAGGTTGAGGTAGCTCGCGTCGTGCCACCAGTTGTCGGGCACGTCGTAGGAGCCGCGGCTCCAGAAGGGCAGCGACAGGGTCGAGATCAGGCTGACGTAGGCCTGCGGGTCGAGGCCGCAGACCTCGGCGAGGAAGGCCTGCGGCGACATCTCGACGCCCTCCCAGACCACGGTCTCCGGCGGCCGGCCCATGTGGAGGTCGAGTATGCCGCGGATGGTGCCGACGATGACGGCCTCGTCCCAGAAGCCGGCGGCGCGGCACCAGTCGAGGAACTCTGACATCTGCCGCTCCATGAGCTCGTGGTCGAAGCGCCCGTCGGCCGCTCGCACCCCCTCGTAGGCGCTGCGCGGGACCGCGCCGTGCTCGGCGTAGGCGCGCAGCAGGGCCGCCGCCTGCGAGCCCTCGGCGAACAACGACTCACCGCGGGCGGCGACGAAGCCGCGCGCCTTGGCGACGTACTCCCAGTAGGCGGCCCACATCTCGGAGAGCTTGATCTCGCGGCCGCTCAGGCGGTGGATCTCGGACTCCATGAACGAGGTCGTCGCGAAGCTCCAGCAGGTGCCGGTGCGGTACTGCGGCACCGGCGGCAGGTGCCAGGCCCGGGTCGCGAAGGCTTCCGGCCCCGCCGGCCGCGCGATCCCGCTCATGTCGAGGCGCAGCTCGCGCCGGGCGTCGGCGCGCGTCGTCTGCCCGGCCTTGACGCGGGCCAGGATCTCGGCGGTGGCGGCGGCCGCCGCCGCCTGCTGCGCCTCGTCGCGCTCGCGCATCTCCTCGAGCACCGCGTCCTTGCGCTGCTCGACGTAGATCAGACGGTCGCGGGCCGGCTCCTCGGCCGGCGCGGGCACGGCGGGGGCGAGCGCGGCGGCGGCGAGCATCGGGAGTATCGCGAGTCGAGACGGCATGGCACCCTCCAGCGTGCGATCCGGGACGGCGTCCCACGGCGACTATAACCCGGCGAGTGCGGCCCGGTGGGCCCTCAGGCGAGCGCCCCGACCAAGCGGGCCAGCGCCGCCTGCCAGGCCGCCGGCGGCGGCGCGGTGACCGCGATGCGCAGGTGGTGGGGGCTGCCGAAGTCCTCGCCCGGCCACAGCCCGACGCCGTGCTCGCGGGCGAGGCCGAGGGCGAGCTCGGCGGCGCTGCCCGCGCCGGTGCGCGCGAGCAGGGGCCGCGCGTCGAGCCAGAGGTAGAAGCCGCCGCCCGGCGGAGCCGCCGCGAGGCCGGCGTCCTCGAGAACGCGGACAAGCTCGCGGCCGCGCTGCCGCACCGCGTCACGGGCGGTTTCGAGGTAGCCGGCCGGCACCTCCGGCAGCGCCGTCAACGCCGCCTGCGCAGGCCCCGAGGCCGGGTTGAGGAGGGACGCGTGGCGGGCCGCGACCGTCGCCGCGAGCCCGGCGTCGGCGACCACCCAACCCACCCGCCACCCGCACAGCGCCCAGCTCTTGGAGGCTGAGCGCAGCTGGACGACGGTGCGCCGCCCGGGGTCGAAGTCGGCCGGCAGGGCCGCGGTGTCGGGCGCGAAGCGGAACTCGCCGTAGGCCTCGTCGCAGATCAGGCGCAGGCCGCGCTCGCGGCACAGCGCGACCAGGTCGCGGGCCTGCGCCCCGCTCAGGGTGGCGCCGGTCGGGTTGGAGGGCGAGGCGACGACGACCGCGCGGGTACGGGGGCCGATCGCGCCGGCGACCGCGCGCGCCCAGCCCTCGAAGCTGCCCTGTGCCTCCGCCACCCCGACCGCCCGCCCGCCGAGGCGCCGGGCCATCGCCGGGTAGGCGGGGTAGCAGGGCAGGGGGTGGACGAGCTCGTCGTCCGGCTCGAGCAGGGCTGCGAGCAGCGCCAGCAGTCCGCCCTTGGCGCCGGCGGTCACCGCCACCTGCGCCGCCTCGACGCCGGCGCCGCCCTCGCGATGGCGCGCGGCGAGGACCTCGCGCAGCCGCGGCAGGCCGGCTGGCGGCGGGTAGGGGAAGGCTCCGGCGCGGGCGGCCTCGGCGAGCGCCGCCGCGAGCGCCGGCGGCGGCGCCGCGCAGGGCTCGCCGACCACCCAGCTCGAGGCGCCGTCGCCGTGAGCCGCGAGGGCCGCGAGCACCGCGTCGACCGCCCTCATCGCTCGGCGCCCTCGCCGGCGGCGCTGTCGAGGGCGTCCCGGCCGGCCCGCATGAGCGCTGCGAAGCCCGCCTCGTCGCGGCGCTCGATGACCCCGAGCCACTCCTCGAGGGCCTGCCGCAGCCAGCGGCCGGTCTCCGGGGTGCTCGAGTTCAAGGCCTGGATCTCGAAGTAGAGGCCCGGGTTCTCGCCGCTCACCTCGCGGGTGGTGGCGAGCTGCTTGGTGAAGGTGACGCCCGCCACCTCGGCGAGCTCGGCGGCGCGCAGCTCCGAGTGGGCGACCGCGCGGGCGAAGACCAGGTTTGCGAGGTGGGTCAGGCCGAGCACGAGGCCCATGCGGCGGTCGTGCTCCGCGCTCGACATGGTGACGAGCCGCGCCGAGGTCTCGGCGAAGAGCCCGCG
>JALOKS010000318.1 GCA_025456385.1 Thermoanaerobaculales bacterium
GCCGGTCGAGGACGGGATGATGTTGATCGCGGCGGCGCGGGCGCGGCGCATGTCCTTGGGGTGCTGGACGTCGAGGATCCGCTGGTCGTTGGTGTAGGCGTGGATGGTGGTCAGCCAGCCGTGCTCGACGCCGACGGTCTCGTGCAGGACCTTGACCATCGGCGCCAGGCAGTTGGTGGTGCAAGAGGCGTTGGAGACGACCTGGTGCGTCCCGGGGTCGAAGAGCTCGTGGTTGACGCCGACCACGAAGGTCGCGTCCGCGTCCTTGCCGGGGGCGGTGATGACGACCCGGCGGGCGCCCGCCGCGAGGTGCTGCGCCGCCTTGTCACGGCTCGCGAAGAGCCCGGTGGCCTCGAACACGATCTCGACCCCGAGCTCGCGCCACGGCAGCGCCGAGGGATCGCGCTCGGCGAGCACCCGCAGCCGGTCGCCGTCGATCACCAGGTCCGACCCGTCCACCGCGACCTCGCCGCGGTAGCGGCCGTGCACCGAGTCGTGGGCGAAGAGATACCCGAGCATGTCGGGTGAGCTGAGGTCGTTGACGGCGACGAGATCGAAGCCCGGCCGGGCCTTGAGGTGGCGCGCCAGGAGGCGGCCGATGCGTCCGAAGCCGTTGATCGCGATGGTTGTGGTCATGGCTCCCCTCCCGGCAGGCAGAAATGGCGTCGCAGTATAGCAAATCGCGTCGCGCCGTGCGCGACTGATGCGACCACGGAGGGGCCGGGGTGGGTGGCGCAGTGGCGAAGACCGGACCGGTGGGGTGCCGAAGGCACACATGGTAGCCCGTACGGGTTCGACCACGGAGGGGCCGGGGTGGGTGGCGCAGTGGCGAAGACCGGACCGGTGGGGTGCCGAAGGCACACATGGTAGCCCGTACGGGATTCGAACCCGTGTTACCGGCGTGAGAGGCCAGCGTCCTAGACCCCTAGACGAACGGGCCACGCGGAGAGGAACCTTAGCACAGGGGGGGCGCGAGGCGCAAGAGCGAGCGCGGGCATGGCCGGCGGCGAGGCCGGGGGCTTTCAGTTGAGCCTGGATATCAGGTAGAATGCGCGCACTGGAGCTCGGTACCACAACCACCGCGCGCTCGATGAAGGGAGACCTCACAATGCACGAGACCCCGCACGGAACCGGCCACACCCCGCCACCACCGCCCCCCCCGGCCCCGCCGGAGAGCCCACGCCGCGAGGTCGCCTCCGACAACCGCGGCATCATGATCGTGCTCTCCTACTTCGGCCTGCTCGCCCTCATCCCGCTCCTGGTCGAGAAGGACGACCGCGAGGTGCAGTGGCACGCCAAGCACGGCCTCGTGCTCCTGGTGGCCGAGATCGTCATCTTCGTCGGCCTGCAGGTTGTCGTGATGATGCTCGGCGCGATCAGCGGCGGCCTCGGCTGCCTCTTCGGCCTGCTGACGCCCGTCTTCGCGCTCGCCGTGCTCATCCTGCACGTGCTCTGCATCGTCAAGGGGCTCAACGGGGAGCGCTTCCTGATTCCGGGCCTCAGCGACTTCGCGAACCGCTTCTGAGCTCCGGCCGCGGCCGCGCCGCGGGGGCTCCGCGCAGGGCGGCGGCCGGTTCGCTCCGGCTGCCGCCCGTCGCGGGCTCTCTCAGTTGCGCTTGCCGCCCTCGATGACGAGGGTGGGGAAGGCGCCGTTGCAGCCGGCGTCGAGGCCGCTGAAGTTCGCGCCGACCGCCTCCACGGTGCCCGAGAAGCCGAGGTTGTCGTCGACCGTGAAAGTGAGGGTCCAGGTCATGTCGCCGCTGTCGGGGTAGCTGTCGGTGAACTCGACGCCCGACGCGAAGTCGTCGACCGCGGTCGCGGGGAGGCCGATGCCCCAGAGGAAGATCAGCGTGCAGACCGAGTTGCCGCCGCCGTCGACCTTGTCGAAGTTGATGTAGGTGCCGTTGACAGCCTCCACCACGCCGCCCACGATCTCGAGGTTGCCGCCGGAGGCGAAGCCGAGGCTGTCGTAGACCGCGAACTGGTAGCTGCCGTCGACCGAGCCGGCGCCGGCGCCGAAGGCGGTCTCGAGGGTGGTCGGGTCCTGGCTGCGCTCGTCGATCTTCGAGCCCAGGATCACCGCCGAGCCGGCGGTGACGCGCGCGCGCAGGGTGCCGTTGGCGAAGCTGGGGACGTTCCAGAGGTCGGTCTGGAAGCTCAGCCACGGCTCGTACACTCCGAGGCTCACGGTGGCGGTGTCGAGGACCGCGCCGGCCGGGTTGAGGAGCTCGAACTCGACGGTGGCGCCGCCGGCGCCCGCGAGCGCGAAGAGGTTGGTGTAGAAGGCGCCGGCCGAGACCATCCCCATCAGGGTCGTCGACTGTCCGGCGCTGATCGCGGCCGAGGCCGGAATCGCCTCGAAGCCGGAGCCGAAGGTGCCGCCGACGGGATCGTTGAAGCCCGCGTAGACGATCAGGTTCGCGGTCACCTCGCCGCCGGTGGCGACGATCCGGAAGGCGCCGGTGCCCGAGTTGAGGCCGAAGTTCGTGAGGATGACATCGCTCAGGATCAGAGTGTCCGCGGCGCCGATCGCGAAGCTCCGCGACTCCGGGTTGGGGTTCGGCTGGTCGCGGACCAGCCACAGCACATCGACCGAGACGGTGCTGGAGCCGGCGTTGTTGATCAGCAGGTCGGTGCGCCAGCGGTTGGTGCGGGCGGCGCCCGGGATCAGGAGATCGTCGCCGGGCACGATGGCGAGCGCCGACGAGGCGGCGAGCAGCAGGACGGCACAGGTGACGGCGGCGGTGCGAGCGTTCATGGACAACCTCCAGGCTCGGTCAGGGAAGCTAACCGGCTGGAACGATACCAGATTCCGGCCCGCGGCGCCCAGGGTGTGGCCCGCGTCACACGCCGCTCGCCGGCGCCGTCGGGCGGGTGCCGCCACCCCGGGCATCGCGCCGGGCGGTGGCCGCCGCTGCGGCGGGGCCGGGCACGGCGCGAAGCCGGGATCGGCTAAGATGCGCCGATGACCTATCAGGTGCTGGCCCGCGCATGGCGCCCGCAGCGCTTCGCCGACCTCCTCGGGCAGGAGCCGGTCGTGCAGACCCTGCGCAATGCCCTCGAGACCGGCACCTTCGGCCAGGCCTACCTGTTCTCGGGCCTGCGCGGGGTCGGCAAGACGACCGCCGCGCGGCTCCTGGCGCGGGCTGTCAACTGCGCCTCCGGCCCGACCGCCGATCCCTGCGGCGACTGCGACTCCTGCCGGGAGGTGGCGGCGGGCGCGAGCATCGACGTCATCGAGATGGACGCCGCCACCAACACCGGCGTCGACGACGTGCGCGAGCTGCAGGAGCTCCTCCGCTACCGCCCGACGCGGGACCGCTACCGGGTCCTCATCGTCGACGAGGTGCACATGCTGTCGCGGGCAGCGTTCAACGCGCTCCTCAAGACCATCGAGGAGCCGCCGCCCTACATCCTGTGGATCTTCGCCACCACCGAGCGCTCGAAGGTGCCTGACACCATCCTCTCGCGCTGCCAGCAGCTCGAGTTCCGGCCGGTGGCGGCGGACCTCATCCGCGCCCGCCTGCAGGAGATCGC
>JALOKS010000319.1 GCA_025456385.1 Thermoanaerobaculales bacterium
AAGCCGAGGTCGCGAGGCCGGAGCGGTTTGCGGCGATCGTGCAGGAGCGGCTGCGCCTCGACCGGTTGCCGGCGATCGGAGGGGGAGCGCTCGCGGTCAAGGCCGCGCTGAGCGGCACGGTCGCCGCGCCGCAGGCGGTCGCGCGCCTGGAGTGGGACGAGCCCGAGCTCGCCGGTCGGCGGCTGCGGCGGGCGGCGGTCACCGCCGAGGGCGACCTCGAGGAGCTGGCGTGGAGCCTCGATCTCGACGTCGCGTGCGGCGCGATCCTGCAGGCGAAGGGCACGGCGCAGGCCGCGGAGGGCAGCGCCGAGGGCTCCTGGTCCGTGGCGGTGGCCGACGCTGCCGCGCTGGCGCATGCGGTCGCTCCCGACCTCGGGCTCGAGCTGGGGGGACGGCTGGAGGGGCGCGGGACCCTCCGTCTCGCGGGCGGTCAGCCCGAGGTGGAGGGCAGAGTCGAGGGTTGGTCGCTCGCCGCCGGCGCCTGGCGGGTGGACCGCCTGAGCGCCGCGGTGCAGGCGGACAGCGGCTCCGCGGAGGTCCGCGAGCTGGAGCTCGAGCTTTTCGGCGGCAGCCTCGGCGGCGAGCTCCGCCTCGGCCTCCCGGGAGCCGAGCCCGATCTGCAGGCCCATCTCGTCTGGCAGGGCCTCGACACCACCGCCCTGCCGCTTGCGGTGCCCGAGGCCGCTGCCGGCAGCAGCGAGGGTCGGCTGCGCGTGCACGGGCCACTGAGTGCGCCGGAGATCGAGGCGGAGATCGGCTGGACGTCCTCGCAGGCGGCGCCGCTGGTCGAGCACCTCGGCCTCGAGGCGAGCCTCCGCGACGGCGTGCTGGAGGCGAGGACCACCGAGCTGCGGAGCGTGCTCGGCGCCGCCTCGGCGAGCGTCTTCGCGCCGCTCGGGAGCTTCGCGCGGCCGGCCTGGCTGTGGCCGGAGGCCCCCGCGGGGCCGGCCTCGGCGCAGGTGGCCGTCGCAGGCCTCAGCTCCCGCCCGCTCCTCGAGAGCCTCGGCCGGACGGCGGGGTTCGACGCGGCGGGGGACCTGCGGGCCGAGCTGCGCTGGGACCCGGCCGACCCGGGTCGACCGTGGGCGCAGGCGGAGCTCACGGGCCTCCGGATCAGCCACCCCTCGGGGGCCCTGGTCGCCGACGGGCCGGTGGTCGCCCGCCTCGACGGCGGTCGGCTCGAGGTCGAGCCGCTGGTGCTGTCGGGTCTCGGCAGCCGATTCGAGCTCGAGGCGCTCGCCGATCCGGGAGGCGGCGCGGTGACGGCCCGCCTGCGGGCGCTCGTCTCGGAGGAGCTCGCCCGGCTCGCGCCGCTGCCGCTCGAGGTGCGGGGCGCGATCACCGTCGAGGGCGAGCTGCGGCTTCCTGCGGGCGAGGACCTGACCGCCGGGCTCCAGGGCAGCGTGAGGGTCGACCACCACGACGGGGCCATGGTCCTGAGGGACCCGCCGCTCGAGGTGAGGGGGCTCGGCCTCGACGTCGAGATCGGCGGTGGGGGCATCCGTTCCGTCGACGGCGCGGCGCTGGTGAACGGAGGCAGCGTCGACATCGGCGGCGCCTGGGACCCGGCCACCGGCCAGGGACTGGTCCTCGAGCTCGATGATGTGACCTTCCTGGTCGAGGGCATCCTCACGAAGTGGGACGGCGAGCTGGCGATCGAGCCGCGTCCCGACCTCATCGCGGAGGTGGTCGGCGACCTCGAGCTGACGGCGGGCCTGTGGGACGAGAGCTTCTCGATCACGGGAGTCCTGCTCGGCGGCGAGGAGCTGCAGCTCGCGAGCGACGACCCGCTGCACTCGATCGGCCTCGACCTCGTTGTCCGCGGCCGCTCCGGGATCGAGGTCGCCAACAACCTCGGCCGCTTCAACGCGTCGTGGAACCTGCTCGAGGTCGGAGGCACTCTCGCCGCGCCGCGCCTGCTCGGCGAGGTGCGGATCGCGCCGGGAGGGACCCTCGCCCTCGCTGGGCAGGAGATCCGGGTCCGCAGGGGCAGCCTCCGCTTCACCGGCGACCCGGCCGTCGATCCGATCCTCGAGATCGTCCCCGAGTCCGACCTCGCCCTGAGCGAAGGGAACTTCAATGCCACCCTCGTCGCGACCCGCAGCCTCGCCGGCGGCCTGAGCAGCGCCCTGGGCTTCGAGAACACGACCCTGCGCCCGGCGGAGATCGCCGTCCAGACCGAGAAGGACCCGAGCACGCGCTTCATGGTCGGCCGCCGTCTGTCGAGCCAGCTGGCCCTCTTCCTCGCCACCGATCTCACCGACGTCCAGGACCGCACGACCATGCTCCAGGCCTGGAACTTCCCCGCCGCCCCCGGGCTCGTGCTGCAGGCCTACCAGGAGACGCTCAACGACGAGGCCGGCGCCAACCTGCTGCAGCGCTTCACCTGGGGCGGCGCGCGGGCCTCCGCCCAGCGCCCCGAGCTGGCGCGGGTGAGGCTCGAGGGCGAGTGGCCGCTGTCGAAGCGCGAGCTGCGACGGGCGACCCGCCTGCGTCGCGGGCAGCCCTACGACCCCTTCCTGCTGTTCGTCGCCTCGGTGCGCCTGGAGCGGGCGCTGGCCGCCGCCGGGTACCAGAGCGCGCGGGTCACGGGCCGCGAGGAGGGCGAGCCGAGACTGCCTGCGCTCGTCTTCAGCTGCGAGCCCGGGCCCCGCATGCCGGTCGAGTTCGAAGGCGACGTGCCCTCCCGGCGGCTGCGGGGCGAGGCGACCGCTCTCTACCGGCCGCCGCCGCAGGAGGGTGCGTCGCTGGTCGCGATGCGAGCCCTGCTCGAGCGGCAGCTCGCGGCGGAGGGCTTCCCGGACGCGGCGGTGGTGGTCGCACGAGAGGAGGCTGCGGTCCGCGTCGCCATCGAGCGCGGCCCGGAGCTGCGCCTGGCGGGCCCGGTGCTGGTCGGTCTCCCTGCGGGCGTGGGGGTCTCGCTCGGTCCGGCCCTGAGCTCGCCGGCCGCGTTGGCCGCGATGAGCATGGACGGCCCCTGGGCGACGGCGGTCGAGCGCGACCTGGCGCGCTCCGGATTTCACGAGGCGCGGGTTCTCGCCATCGCGAGGGTGCCGACCGCGCCGAGCCTCGCGGAGGTCCGGGTCGAGCTCGATCCCGGACCCCGGACCACGATCGCGGAGCTCCGCATCGCGGGTGAGGACCCGCTCAAGCTGACCGCCGCCGAGAGCTTCCGGCCGCGGGTCGGCGACCCGCTCGACCGGCCCGCCATCGAGCATGCCCTGCGGGAGCTGCGCGGCGCCTACATCGCAGCGGGGTACCGTGAAGCGGAGGTGCGGTGGGCGGTGCGGGACGATGCGGAGGTCGGAGCGGTCCTCGAGATGGAGGTCTCGCCCGGTCGGCAGCGCAGCCTGCGCGAGATCCGCGTGCAGGGCGCCCGGCACACGAGCCCGGAGGTGCTGGTCCGGGGAGTCGGCCTCGAGCCGGGTGAGATCGTCACCGATCGCTCGCTCGACCTGGGTGCCTCGCGCATCGCCACCTTCGCACCGATCGCGCGCGTGGGCGTGCAGACCGAGCCGGTCGGGGCGACGG
>JALOKS010000320.1 GCA_025456385.1 Thermoanaerobaculales bacterium
GAGGCGCCGCCGCACCGCCGCGCCGTCGGCGGCGGTGCGGAAGCGGCCGAGGTCGATGCCGGCGCGGATCACCGACGAGCGCCCGGCCTCCCACAGCCCCATCGCGATGCCGCGCCGGCGGTCGGCCTCGCAGACGGTGATGAAGTGGTCGGTCCAGCGCGCCGCCGCGCGCTCCGCGGCCCGGAAGGCCCAGCGCACCGGCGTCCGCTGCAGGGGTGTGAAGCCGAAGCCGTGGACGGTGTGCACCACCGCGGGCACGCGTTCGAGCCGCGCCGCCAGGCGGCCGAGGATGCCGGCCTTCGAGGAGTGGGTGTGGACGACGTCCGGGGCGAAGCTCCGGATCGTGCGGCGCAGGCCGGCGAGCGCCACGAGGTCCCTGTGCGGCGCCACCTCGCGGACCAGCGCCGGCAGCGGGAAGCGCTCGAGCGCCGGCAGCGCCGCCGCCTCGGCGTCGAGGAGCTCGCCGGGGCCCCAGGCGAGCCCGACCGCGAAGCTCCCGCGGTCGAGGCGCGCGGCGGTGTCGAGCACCACCCGCTGCGCGCCGCCGAGCTCGAGGCGGGTGACCGCGAGCAGGACCTTGAGCGGGCGGCCACCCCCGCTCACGGCTCGTCCGCCGCCTCGCCGCCGAGGACGCGCGCGGCGCGCATGCCGTCGAGGATCGCGTCCTCCATCGCCGAGTACTTCCACTCCGCCCAGCGGCCGGCGAGCAGCACCCCGCGCGCGCGCAGGAAGCGGCGCAGCAGCGCGACCGCCTGCCGGCGCGGGTGGTCGAAGACGACGTAGGCGGGGTCGATGACCGACAGCCGCCGCACCCGCACCGCCGCCGGGTCGACGAGCCCGGCCGCGACGGCGGCGGCCTCGGCGGCGGCGGCTGCTGCTGCCACCTCGCCCGGGCCGGGGTCGAGGCTGAGCTCGATCGACACGGTGTGGCAGCCGGGCGGCGCCACGCGGCCGTGGTTCGAGGGGAAGCCGACGCGGTAGAAGGGCAGCTCGGGGTCGGGGAAGTAGAGCCAGTGCTCGGGCGAGGGCGCCGGCCCGGCGACGCCGAGGGCGACGTTCGCGACCCGCACCCAGCGGAGGGCGGCGCGCGCCGCCGCGACCTCCGGCGGCAGCTCGTCGACGACCGCGTCGAGGAGGGCCGACAGCGAGATCGTCGCCAGCAGCCGCTCCCAGGGCCGCCGCTCGCCGCCCTGAAGCTCGAGCCAGCGCTCGCCGAGGTGGAGCGCGACGAGCTCGCGGCCGGGCTCGAGCCCCGGCACCCGCGCCGCCACCGCGTCCGGCAGCAGCCGGATGCCGCCCTCCCGAGGGTAGCGGAAGACCGCGTTGTAGCCGACCGGGTCGCGGTAGAGGCCGAGCGCGCCGTCGACCACGTCCTCGAGCTTCGGCTTCGGCACGTAGCGCCCCACCCAGTCGAGGCTCAGCTCCTCGGGCCGGGCGCGATAGAGCTTCGAGTTGTAGGGGAAGAAGAAGTGCTCCGCGAGGCCCTCCCCGAAGCGCTCGAGCACCCAGGCGCGGAAGTCCGCGGGCTCCGCGCCCGCGGCGTGCGCGGCCCAGGCGCGGATGAAGCCGAGCAGGCAGTCCCGCCGCACCTCGGGGGCGAGGCCGTGGGTGTTGATCTGCACCGGGTAGGGCGTGGCGCGGCCGCCGATGACCACTGCCGCCCGCCGCTCGTGGACCGCCAGGCCGTCCCAGACGCCGAGCCCGGCGAGGTAGGCCTCGGTCTCCGGGCGGGCCACGTGCAGGAGGTGGCCGGTGTAGTCGAAGGTGAAGCCCTCGGCCTCGACGCTGCGGCAGGCGCCGCCGGGCTCGACCTCGCGCTCGAGGACGGGAGCGGCGACGCCGGCCGCGGCCAGGCGCTCCGCGGCCACCAGCCCGGTGAGGCCGCCGCCGACGATCACCACCGGCCCCATCAGGCCTCCATCGGCACCATGGCGAGCCAGGCGAGGAGACCGACCGTGACGGCGCCGACGACCGCCGTCAGGACCAGGGTCGAGACCGGGTCGAGGTACAGCACCACCAGGCCGAGGGCGCCGAAGACCACCGCCACCGCGTAGCTGACGACCACCGTGCCGCCGGTCCAGCCGTCGAGCCGGCGCCGCACGCGCAGCGGGAAGTGGTCCGGGCTGCCGTAGTAGATCTTGCGGCCGGCGCGCAGCCTGAGCACGATCACGTACAGGGTGTCGACGATCGGCACCGCCAGGATGTAGAGCGGCGCCAGCCAGCCGAGCGGGTTGACGGCGGTGTAGTCCATGACCATGGCCAGCGCGCCGAGGGTGAGGCCGATGAAGAGGCTGCCGCAGTCGCCGAGGTAGATCGTGGCGGGCTGGAAGTTGAAGCGCAGGAAGCCGAGCAGGGCGCCGATCAGGGCGACCGTGAAGGCGGCCACCATCCACTTCTCGTTGGCCACCGCCACCACCAGCAGGAAGGCGGCGGCGATCACCCCGAGCCCGCTCGCGAGGCCGTCCATGATGTCGGCCAGGTTGAAGGCGTTCGACAGACCGACCAGCCAGACCACGGTGAGGGCGATCCGCGCCCACCACGGCAGGAACGCGACCTGGACCATGATCCCGGACTTCAGGAGCACGAACACGGCGACCACCTGGCCGAGCGCCTTCGGCTTCGGCGTCAGGGCGCCGAAGTCGTCGATCAGGCCGACCGTGGCGACGATGGTCGAGGCGAGCAGGAGCGCGAGCAGGTCCTCGTCGAACTCGAAGGTCATGCCGATCGAGAGCAGGAAGGCGCCGAAGACCGCGAGGCCGCCGAGGTAGGGGACGGGCTCGCGGTGGTTCTTGAGCCGACCGTCGGGCCGGTCGACGACCCCGAAGCGGAGCGCCGCGGCGCGCGCCACCGGCGTGCCCCAGAGCGAAAGGAGGTAGGCGAGGAGGAAGCCGAGGATGAGGCGAATCGTCATGTGAGCTCGCGCAACCTCCGTCTCGAGAACCGGCGGCGGCCGCGCCACTCGGCGACCACCAGCGGCCAGCGCCGCAGCAAGGCCCGGACGAGCGGCGGCCGGCGCAGCGCTCCCGCGACCAGCAGGCCCGCGTCCCAGAGCAAGAGTAGGGGCAGCCGCGGCGCCAGATCAAGGGGGTGGAGGTGGCGGATCAGGGTCATCCAGCGGTTGCTCAGGATGCAGGCCTCGAGCTCCGGGGGCCGCCGCCAGCGCAATGGTCCCGCGCCGCGGGCGGCGCCGGCGCCGCGGCGGTGGCTCGCCACCGCCTCCGGGCAGCTCCGGATCCGCCAGCCGTGGTTGGCGAGGCGCCAGCCCAGCTCGAGGTCCTCCCAGAAGCAGAAGAAGTGCTCGGCCCAGGGACCGCGCTCGTCGGCCACCGAGGCCAGCGCCTGGCGGCGGAAGACCGCGAGCGCGCCGCAGGGGGCGAGCACCGGCCGCGGCGCGCGCAGCCCGGGCGCGGCCGGCCGGCCGTAGCCGCGGTCGCGCACCTCGAGGCTCAGCGGGTGCAGCACCTGACCGGCGCTGTCGACCGTCAGCCCGTCCGGCCGCAGCAGCAGCGGCGCGACGCCGCCGAGGCCGAGGGGGCGCGAGCGCGGCGTAACCGCGGTTGCAGCCGCCGGCGAAGCCGCTGTTGTCGGCTTCGGCGAGCAGCGTGACCCGCGGGTCAGCAAAGGCCCGCACGAGCTCGGCCGAGCCGTCGCGCGAGGCGTTGTCGACCACCACCACGCGCCCGACGCCCTCGGCGGCGAGCAGCGCCTCGAGGCAGGAGGGCAGGTCCGCCGCCGAGTCGTGGCTCACCACCACCGCGCCGATGGCGGCGGTCACGCGGTCGCTCCCGAGGCTGGGCTCGACCGCACCGAGGCCGGCGCGAGGGCTGGCATCTGTTGATTATACAGGGAGTTTCGCAGACCGACGCCGCGAGCGGCCGCGCGCTCCGGACCTCAGCGCCCGCGTCCGGAGGCCGCCGCCGCCGCGAGCACGGCCTCCATCCGCTCGAGGTGGCGCTCGACGCTGAAGTGCTCCGCCGCCCGCGCCGCCCCCGCCGTCCCCAGCCGCCGCCGCAGCCCGGGGTCCGTAACCCGCCACCGGCAGCCCGACCGCCATCGCCTCCATCACCACCCGCGGCAGCGGGTCCGGCCACAGGGTGGTGATCGCCGCGACGTCGACCGCCGCGAGCAGCGGCCAGATCTCGGGCTGCGGCGGCACCAGCCGGATGCGCTCAGCCGCCGGCCCGGCCGCGATCTCGCGCTCGAGCAGCGGCGCTCGGCCGCGAGGTGGGCCGCGCGCACGAAGTCGAGCGCGCCCTTGTGCGGCACGAGCTGGCTGAAGAGGCCGACCACGCAGGCCTCGGGGGGCAGCCCGAACTGCACTCGCGCCGCCCCGCGCTCCGGCATCGCGGCCGGCGGCGCGACCCCGTTGAGGACCACCTCGACGCGGCCGCCGAGGCCCTCCTCGCGCAGCCACGAGGCCACCGCCTCGCTGACCGCCACGATTCGCGTCGCGTCGCGCCGCAAGCGGCGGGCGAAGCAGCGGCGCCGCAGCCCGGGCGGCAGGATCTCGTGCAGGTGCCAGACCACCGGCAGCCCGCAGGCCCGCGCCGCGGCCGCGCCGCGCAGGTGCGGCAGGCAGTTGACGAGCACGACGTCGGGCGCGAGCTCGCGCATCACGCGGCGCAGAACCGCGGACCCCCGATCGGGAGCCAGGTAGCGCAGCAGGCGCCAGGCCTGCAGCGGCAGCGGCTGCGGGGCCGACTGCACGAGCCAACACGAGCGCACCGCGACCCGGCGCAGCCCGACCCCGGCCCGCTCCAGCTCCGGCTCGAGGACCCACTGCCCCGGCGCCGCCACCGCCACCTCGTGGCCCCGCGCCTTCAACCCTCTGGCGAGGTGGACAAGCACGTTCTCGGCGCCGGTCGGCGCGCGCCGCGAGCCGAGGTGCGAGAGCAGGAGGATCCGCAGCCGCCGACCCGGCATCCCGCCATCCGTATCTACGGCGAGTCCGCTCGGGCTCACGGAGCCGCCCCTTCCGCGGCGGCCGCCGGCCAGAGCTGCAGCGGTCTCGCGCCGAGCTCGTCGAGCCCGTAGCCGAAGATCCGCCGGCTCAGGTACTCGAGGTGCTCCCCTTCGGCATAGAACACCGCGCGACCCTCGAGGCGGTCACGGAGCGACGGCGGCACGAGGCGGAAGAGCAGCACGTCGCGCGCCGGGTGCTCGACGACGTAGGTCGCGAGATCGCGCTCGGCCACCCCGAGCGCCGACTGCGCTGCCATGAAGGGGCGGCCGAGGACCACCGCCGAGTGCGGCGGGTAGGGAAAGGCCGCCGCCTCGCGGGCGCGGACGAGCTGCGCGCTGCGCTCGCGGAGGTTCTCGGCGGCGCGGCCGGTTGCGAGCCACACCGGCCGCAGCTCGCGCCGCGACCGCCAGGCGTCGAGGTCGAGCTCGCCGAGCCCCACAGCGGCCGGCAGGACCGCCGCCAGGAGGAGGCCCGCGGCCCACCACGGGCGGACGACCTCGCACCGGACCAGGCCGGCGAGCGCCAGCACCGCGAAGGGCACCCAGGGCAGCAGGTACTGCGGGTCGGTCGGCAGCAGCAAGAAGGGCGCCGAGAGCACGAGCAGCGCGGCGGCTCCGAGCAGCACCAGCGGCTCGCCGGCTGCGGCCCGCAGCCGCTGCCGGCGGGGCCCCGAGGCGAGGACAGCCGCCGCGACCACGGCGCAGCCGAGCACCAGGGCCGGCCCCAGGAGCTCGCGGTAGACCTTGTAGCCGCCGGTCACGAAGTCGCGGTGCCGCACCGGCTCGTACTGCAGGAAGCCCCAGCCGTAGGTGAGCAGAGGAAGGAGGAAGAGCGCCCCACCGACCACCGCCCCGACCACCACCAAGCGCGCCGCCGGCGCCCAGCTTCCGTGCCGGCCGCGGAGGAAGAGCGCCAGCGGCAGCACCGCGAGGGCGTTGGTCAGGCGGCATCCCACCGCCAGGCCGAGCAGCAGCCCTCCCAGCGCCGGGCGGCCTCTCCCGGCCGCGGCGACCGCGAGCACGAGGAGGGCGGCGCCGAAGATCGGGTCCAGGGTCGTCACCGAGGCCGTCCACATCGCGGGGTGGAGGGCCACCGCGATAGCGGAAAGCAGCCGCAGCGGCGTCGTCACCACCCCCCGCAGGCACACCCAGACCCCGACTGTCGCAGCGAGGCCGGCGGCCGCAGCGGCGAGATTCCCGACCAGGCACGAGGGATCGAGGAGGCGGAACAGGAGGCCGAGTAGGAGCTCGACGGTCGGGTAGCCGGGGAAGCGCGAGGCCGCGTAGCCATCCCCCGACGCGATGAGGTCCGCGGCGCGGGCCATCAACCACGCGTCGTCGTCGAGACCGTAGCCGAGCGTGACGAAGGGCATCCTGGACAGGGCGTAAAGAGCCGCCAGAGCGACCCCCCAGGCGAGAGGCGGGAAGCCGGCACGGTCGCGAGGGGAGTCGCCAACGCGGTCCACGGCGATCACTCTCTCAGGAGCCTAGCACGGGGCCGCGGCGCCGCACCTGCTCCAGAAGCGGCGCCAGCGTCTCGGTCACCACCCGCTCCCAGGTGTGTTCCCGCACCGACTCGGCGACGGCGGCCGGCCGCCACTGCGGCAGGAGCTCGAAGAGCTTCCCGATTCCCTGCGCGAAGGCCTCCGGCGTGTCGGCGACCAGGACCCCGTTCCGGTCGCTGACCAGCTCACGGTTGGCGGCGGTGTCGGTGGCGAGGCACAGCAGGCCGCTGTGCAGGTACTCGTAGATCTTGGTCGAGGGCTGGTGCTCGAACCACGGCACCTGCGGCGTGAAGGCGACGCCGACGTTGTGCTGTGCGAGCAGCTTCGGAAGCTCGTCGTGCGCGACGCGCTCGCGGAGCTCCACCACGTGCTCCAGGCGATGGCGGCGGACGGCGCCGCGGATCGCCTCCAGCTCCTCCTCGGAGCCGAATCCGACGAGCGTGAAGCACACCGGAATCCGCGGCGGACCGTCGGCCAGAAAACGACCCAGGCCTTCGACCGTGCGCTCCAGGTGCCGGTTCTTGAAGGTCCCGACGTAGACCAGGCGCAGCTCGTCGCGCGGCGCGGCGGTCAGCGCCGGGGGCGGGTTCGCGGCCAGGGGCAGCACCCTCGCCCGCCTCGGCAGACCGAGCTGGCGCCGCAGGCCCTCGGAGATCACCGTGATGTGCCGGAAGAAGCACGCGTTGCGGCGCAGGAGGAGGTTCTCGACCGCGCGCCGGCGCGGCTCGGCCTCGACGCTGCCGCTGCGCACGTCGAAGATCATCGGCGTCCGCGGGTGGCGCAGCCGGAGGAGGAAGCTGAACTTGGTGCGCCCGAGAAAGACCGCGTCCGGCCGCAGCCGGCCCACGGCCGCGCTCGAGTCTGCCAGCAGCCCGAGCTCCACCTTCCCGAGCGGCCGCCGGCCGCAGTACAGCTCCTCGACGCCCTCGAGCTTCCGCCGCGGCAGGCCCTGGTCGAGGCACAGGTAGGTGATCCGGTAGCGGTCCCGAAGAGAGCGGCAGTACTCGTAGGTGTCGATGTGGTAGCCGAACTGCTCGACGGAGACGAGGAGAAGCACGGGGGGCGACCCGTCGGGCCGTGGGCACGGGCCGTTCATCTGCCACCAGCGTAGCATCTCGCGGG
>JALOKS010000321.1 GCA_025456385.1 Thermoanaerobaculales bacterium
CATGCCCGGACTGATCCGCGGGGTCGCCCGCACCGCCGTCATCGCCGGCACCGCCACCGCCGTGTCGAACAACGTCTCGCGCCGGCAGGCCAACCGCTGGGCCGAGAAGGACCAGTCGCAGCAGGCCCAGGCGTACGCCCAGCAGCAGTACGAGCAGCAGCAGTACGCACAGCAGCAGGCCCTCGCGCAGCAGCAGATGCTCGCCGCCCAGCAGGCCGCTGCGCAGCAGGCGGCAGCGGCGCAGGCAGCGGCCCCTGCCGGCGGCTCGGACCTCATCGCCGAGCTCAAGCAGCTGGCCGACCTGAAGGCCGCCGGCGTGAGCGGCCGACCCGCTCAGGGCGGCCGGCGGGAGGACGTCGTGGCGCCGTGGTACGGGCCGCTGGAGGTGAGGCATGTCGACAGGCGCGAGGATCGTCCTGGCGATCATCGTCCTCCCGATCCTGGTCACGTTCGCCTGGAGCCTGTTCCGCCAGTCGGTCGTGACCATCCCCGCCGGGCGGATCGGGCTGCTGGTGGTCCGGGGCAGGCCGACGGACAAGGTCCTGCTGCCCGGGCCGCACTGGGTGCCGGCGCTGCGCAAGCGCCAGTCCGTCGAGTACCCGGCACTGGAGATGTCGCTGCGCTGCACCGAGTCGCCCGGGCAGCCGACCCCCGCCGAGTCCTACGCGCCGCCCCTGCGCGTCACGCTCGGCGATCGGGCCCAGGCGGTGGTCGAGGTCACCGTGCGCTTCCGCATCGACCCCGAGCGGCTGCGACTCGTCCACGACCGCTTCGGCCCTGAGGGCATCTGGGCGGTGGTCCGTGACGACGCAGCCCGGGCGGTGGCCGCCGAGCTGGCCGATCCGGCCGTCACGATCGACCAGGCCTTCGGCACCGAGCGGGTGGCGCTCGAGCGGCGCCTGTCCGAGGCCGTGGGCGCGGCGCTCGACGCCGACGGCCTGCTCCTGACCGGGTTCGCCCTCGGCGCGATCGACCTCGGTCGTGCCGGTGAGCTCATCCAGGCCGTCGTCCGGGCGCGTCTGGAGCTGGCCAAGGAGGAGGCCGAGGCCGACACGCGCCTGGCCCGGGTGACCCATGACGCCGAGCTGGCCCCGCACCTCGCGCGCATCGGCGACACCGCGCTGCGCTACCGGCAGACCGACGTCTGGCGGGAGCTGGCGTCCCGGCCCGAGGGCATGACCATCCTCGGACCGGGCCTGGCAGGCGCGGCGGCACCCGCCGATGCCGACCAGGCGGACTCGAGGACGCCTGGGGAGGCTGAGGGGAGCCCGGGTGGAGCGTGACTTCTTCGGCGAGCGGTTCCTCGAGGTGCTCGCCGTGGTCCTGCTCGGTGTCGCCACCGTCGGAACCGCCTGGTGCGGCCTGCAGTCCGCGCTCTGGAACGGCGAGCAGGACGAGCTGATCGCGGCCACCGCGGAGGCCCGGCTCGAGGCGAACCGCGCCTACGGCACCGGAATCCAGCAGCTGGCCTACGACGGGAACCTCATCGCCGAGTACGCCCTCGCAGTCCGCGAAGGTGACGAGCGGATGCAGGCCTTCCTTCAGGAGAGCCTCATGCGTCCCGCCCTGCTGCCCTTCCTCGAGCGTTGGCAGGCCGAGCTCGAGTCGGGCACAGCCACCCCCAACATCCTCGAGGACGAGGAGTACGTGGCGAGCCTCAGCGCTGGGTACGACGAGGCGACCGCCCGGGGCGACGCGCTGGCGGCCGAGGCGAACCGAGCCGGCGGGATCGGCGACTCCTACATCGTGACGACCGTCCTGCTCGCGGTCGCCCTGTTCTTCGCCGGCGTCACCTCGTCGTTCCGCTTCCCGTCCCTGCGGCTCGCGCTGCTGCTCGGCTCGGCGATCTGCATCGCGCTGGCCGCGGTGCGGCTGATCGACCTCCCCATCGCGGCGACGACCAGCGAGCTGGTCCCCTGGCTCGGCAGCTGACCGACGGGGTCAGATCCCCCAGGGCAGCCCGAGGACGTACCAGAGCAGGAAGAACGCCGTCCACGCGATGGTGAGCGCGACGAAGTAGGGCAGCATCAGCGCGATGACCGTGCCGATGCCCGAGCGGCGGTCGTAGCGGGCGGCGAACACCACGATCAGGGGGAAGTAGGCCATGATCGGCGTGACGATGTTCATCGGGCTGTCGCCCACGCGGTAGGCAGCGAGGACGGCCGCGGGGTCCACGCCGAGCCGCATGAACACCGGGATGAAGATGGGGGCGAGCAGCGCCCACTTCGCGATCGCCTGCGGCAGGATGATGCCGACGACCAGGGTGATCAGGATCGCGATCAGCAGCAGCCAGCCCGAGCCGATGTCCACCTGCTCGATGACCTCCCCCAGCTTCACCGCGGCGACCTGGGGCATCTTCGAATAGTTGAAGTACGCGATGAACTGCGCGATCAGCAGGAACAGCAGCAGCAGCCCGGCCAGGCCGGCCCACGACCTCGTCACCGCGTCGATGGCCTGGGTGCTCGTGCGGATCGTCCCCGCGCCCCGGCCGAAGCCCAGCCCCGCGGCCAGGAACAGCAGCGAGATGATCACGATCAGGCTGTTCATGAACGGGGAGGTGCCGATGATGCTGCCGGTCTCGGGGTCGCGCAGGGGTGCCCCCGGCGGGGCGGTCAGCAGCACGATCACGGCCATGGCGGCGAGGAACCAGATGCCGGAGGCCCGCAGGCCGCGCTGCTCGGCGCCGGGCTCGACCTCGGCCCCCTCGTCCGCGGCCTGGATCTCGCCCCTGCCCGGCTCGGGCGCCACCGCGGGATCGTAGGTGCCCAGGCGCCGCTCGACCGCGCGCGTGGTGACCAGGGCGAGCACGACGGTCAGCAGCAGCGTCGAGGCGATGCCGAACCAGAGGTTCGCCGTGAGGTCGACCGAGCCGGTGGCGTCGACCAGCTGGATCGACTCGTTGGTGATCTCGGTGAGCACCGCGTCGGTGGGGGTCACCAGCAGGTTCACGCCGAACCCGCCGGCCACCCCCGCGAACGCCGCGGCCATCCCCGCCAGCGGGTGGCGCCCGACGCTGGCGAACGCCGCCGCCCCGAGCGGGATGAGCACCAGGTAGCCGGCGTCGGAGGCGATGCTGGACAGGATGCCGAGGAACACGATGATGAAGGTGAGCGAGCCGGCCGACGAGGCGGCGACGAGCCTGCGGATGAGCGCGCCGATGAGCCCGGACCGCTCGGCGACCCCGACGCCGATCATCACGATCAGGATGATCCCCATCGCCGTGAAGCCCATGAAGTTGGGCACGAAGGACGTGAAGAGGTAGCGGATCCCGTCGGCGTCCAGCAGCCCCCGGATCGCGACGGTCTCGGTGACCACCTCGTACTCGCTGGCGTCGGGCGGCTGCGACGGCATCACCTCCCCCGGCAGCGCACCGTCGAGGTCGATCACCTCGATCGACTGCGCGGGCGGCCGGACCACCTCGTAGGTGGCGCTGACGCCGATCCAGGCCATGAGCTGCGAGAGCACGATCACGCCGACGCACAGCGCGAGGAACAGCAGCGCCGGGTGCGGCACCTTGTTGCCCACGCGCTCGATCGTCTCGAGCGCGCGCTCGACGAACCCGGGGCCCGCGGCACGGTCCTGCTCGACAAGGTCACTCATGGCGCCCTCCCGCCGTCGCGGGCCACCGTAGGGCAGCACGCGGCCGGGACGCTCGGCCGGAACCGCGCCCCCGGGGCGCACCGTCGGCGGTCGCTCGTTGCGGCTCGGGCTCGGTGTCGGGTCGGTCGGGCCCGGCCGCGATGTCGCGCCCACGGACATGGTCGACGATCCGGGCCGCGATGGCCGTCAGCGGGACGGCCAGGAACGCCCCGAGGATCCCGAGCAGGTAGCCACCCGCGGTGACCGCGAGGATGATCACCAGGGGGTGCAGCGCGACGATCGAGCCGAGGATCACCGGCTCGAGGAGATTGCCCTCCAGCTGCTGCACCAGCACGATGAGCGCCAGGGTGAGCGCCGCGGTGAGCAGGCCCTGGTCGGCGAGGGCGACGAGCACGGCGATCAGCCCCGAGACGAACGCGCCGACGATCGGGAACAGGCCGCCGAAGAAGACGAGCACGGCGAGCGGGAGCGC
>JALOKS010000002.1 GCA_025456385.1 Thermoanaerobaculales bacterium
CGCGGGTCACCTCGGCGCACCAGTCGCCGTGGTCGAGGTACCACCGCACGGTGGCGCGCAGGCCCTCCTCGAAGCTGAAGCGGGGCGACCAGCCGAGCTCGGTGCGGATGCGGCCGGCGTCGATGGCGTAGCGCAGGTCGTGGCCCGGGCGGTCGGCCACGAAGCGCACCAGGCGGCGGCTCGTGCCGTCACCGCGGGGCCGCAGCTCGTCGACGAGGTCGCAGATCGCGTGCACGACCCCGAGGTTGCTGCGCTCGGCGCCGCCGCCGACGTTGTAGGTGCGACCGGGAACGCCGGCCCGGACAACCAGCTCGAGGGCCCGGCAGTGGTCCTCGACGTGCAGCCAGTCGCGGACGTTGGCGCCGCTGCCGTACACCGGCAGCGGCCTGCCGGCGAGGGCGTTCGCGACCATCAGCGGGATCAGCTTCTCGGGGTACTGGAAGGGGCCGTAGTTGTTGGAGCAGTTGGAGATAGTGACCGGCAGGCCGTAGGTCCGGTGCCAGGAGCGGGCGAGGTGGTCGGCGGCCGCCTTGGACGCCGAGTAGGGGCTCGAGGGGTCGTACGGGGTGGTCTCGACGAAGCGCCCCTCCGCTCCGAGGGAGCCGAAGACCTCGTCGGTGCTGACGTGGTGGAAGCGGACATCGCTGCGCCCCCGCCAGGCGGCGCGCGCCGCCTCGAGCAGGTTGGCGGTGCCGCGGACGTTGGTGTCGATGAAGTCGAGGGGGCCGTCGATCGAGCGGTCGACGTGGCTCTCGGCGGCGAGGTGGACGACGGTGTCGATCCCGTGCTCGGCGAACAGCGCCCGCATCCGCTCGGCGTCGCGGATGTCGGCGTGGGCGAATCGGTAGCGGGTGCCGGAGGCCTCGGCGACGCCGCGCAGATTGGCCTCGTGGCCGGCGTAGGTCAGGGCGTCGACGTTGACGAGCCTGAGCTCCGGGTCGGCCGCGAGGATGTGGCGCACGAAGTTGCAGCCGATGAAGCCGGCCCCACCGGTGACCAGCATGCTGCGCGGGCGGTGCCGCTCGCTGCTCACGGCCGGAGCCCCGGCAGGTCCTCGGCTGCGGTCCGCGCGAGCCTGCTCCAGGCGCGATCGCGTGCGGAGAGGATCGGCTCGAGCCCGTCGAGGGGCCAGGCGATGGCGAGGTCGGGGTCGTCCCACGGCAGCCCCCGCTCGTCCGCGGCGTCATAGTAGTCCGAGCACTTGTACTGGAACTCGGCGACCTCGCTGAGCACCAGGAAGCCGTGCGCGAAGCCCGTCGGGGCGTAGAGCTGGAGGCGGTTCGCGTCGGAGAGCTCGGCTCCCGCCCAGCGTCCGAAGCTCGGGCTGCCGCGGCGGATGTCGACCACCACGTCGAAGACCTGGCCGCGGGTGGCGCGCACGAGCTTCGCCTGCGGCTTCGCGAGCTGGTAGTGGAGGCCGCGCAGCACCCCGCGCTGCGAACGCGAGTGGTTGTCCTGCACGAAGTCATCCGCGATGCCGAGCTCGGCGAAGCGGCGGCGGTTGTACGACTCCATGAAGAATCCGCGGTGGTCGGCGTGGACCTCGGGCGCGAGGAGCTTGACGCCCGGCAGCGGCTCGTCAACGACCCGCACGCCCGCCCTCCGCGGCCGCGAGGGCCTCGCGCAGGTAGGCCCCGTAGCTCGACGAGCCTGCGGCCTCGACCTCCCGCCGGAAGTCGTCGGTGGAGATCCAGCCCCGGTTCCAGGCGATCTCCTGCAGGCAGCCGATCTTGAGCCCCTGGCGTTCCTCGATGGCCTCGATGAAGCTGGAGGCCTCGATGAGGCTGCGGTGGGTGCCGGCGTCGAGCCAGGCGAAGCCGCGGTCGAGCACGGTCACCTGGAGCCGCCCCTGCTCGAGGTAGCGGCGGTTGAGGTCGGTGATCTCGAGCTCGCCGCGGAGGCTCGGCCGCAGATCGGCCGCGAGCTCGCAGACGTCCCCGCCGTAGAAGTAGAGCCCCGGCACCGCGAACGGGCTCTTGGGCCGCGCCGGTTTCTCCTCGATGGAGAGCGCGCGACCGTGGCCGTCGAACTCGACGACGCCGTAGCGCTCCGGGTCGCGCACCCGGTAGCCGAAGATGCGGGCGCCGTCCTCGAGGGTCGCGCAGCCCTCGAGCATCGCCGTCAGGCCGGGGCCGTGGAGGATGTTGTCTCCGAGCACCAGGCAGGCGGGCCCGCCTGCCAGGAACTCGCGGCCGAGGACGAAGGCCTGGGCGAGGCCCTCGGGCCGCGGCTGCTCGCAGTAGGCGAAGCGCATGCCGAGTCGGCCGCCGTCTCCGAAGAGCCCGCGGTAGGCGGGCAGGTCGCGGGGCGTGGAGATGATGAGCACCTCGCGGATGCCGGCGTGCATCAGGAGGCTCAGGGGGTAGTAGACCATGGGCTTGTCGTAGACCGGCAGCAGCTGCTTGCTGACGACCAGAGTCACGGGGTGGAGGCGGGTGCCCGAGCCGCCCGCGAGGACGATGCCCTTCATGGTCCGACCCTCATCGCGGGCACGATATCACAGGGGTGGCGGCGGCCTCCGGCGCGGAGGCCGAGCAGGGAACACGGCGGCGGAAGCGCGCGTACATAGCGGTGGAGGCTGCGATGTGGACCTTCATCCTGTGGCTGATCCTGCTGGTGGTGTGCTGGCCGCTGGCGCTGCTCGCGCTGGTGCTCTACCCCGTGGTGTGGCTGCTCATGCTGCCGCTCCGCCTCATCGGCATCACGGTCGACGCCGTCTTCAAGCTGCTGCACGCGGTGCTGACCCTGCCGGCGCGGGTGCTGCGCGGTCCCGCCAGCGCCTGAGGCGGCGGTCTCGCCGGCCGCTCAGCTGTCGAGCATGAGGCGGGCGAGCGCGCGCAGCTCCGTCTCCGGGGCCTCGGCGTAGGCAGGCATCGCGATCGGGTACTGCTCGTCGAGGTACTTCAGCCGCGGGTTGGACTCCACGAAGCTGCGCGGGTCCCGGAGGTAGGCGACGAGTCCGTCCTCGTCCCAACGCTCGTGGAGGCCGGCGAGCGCCGGGCCCGACTTCTGCCCCTCGCGCGCAGGCCCGTGGCACTTCGCACAGCCCATGCCGAGGTAGATCGCCTCGGCGCTGCCGGGCTCGGGGCCGCTCGCGCCGCAGGCGACGAGGGCGAGCGCGGCGACGGCGGCGAACCAGAACGACGCGGACACCGAACGGCTGGCGGTCATGGGCCCTCCTTTCGGACGCGGCGGAGCTCAGTCCCCGACCAGGTGGTCGACCTTGGCGGAGCAGATGAAGTCGTTGATCGAGATCCCGCCGACGCTGTGGGTGCTGTACCGCACCGTGCAGGTGTTGAAGCCGACGACCAACTGCGGGTGGTGGTCTTCGCGGTGCGAGATCCAGGCGACCGCGTTGACGAAGGCCATGGCCTTGAAGTGGTCATCGAAGGCAAAGGTCTTGACGAGCTCGCCGCCGTCGATCTCCCAGCCCTCGGCGTGGCCGAGCATGTGCTCGAGGTCGTGGCCGGCGAGCGGCGGGGTGCCCGCGGGCAGCGGGCGGCAGGCCATCATCAGCAGCTCGTTGTCACACATCGGACCCTCCACGCGCATGATAGTTGATCCTGCTTGCGATCGGCAGATTTTTAGGTTAGCCTAAAAATCGCATGCGAGCCGACACCGCGCCGGAGGCCGGGCTGCGAGCGGAGCTCAGCGAGGCCCAGGAGGACTACCTCAAGCAGATCTTCCTGCTCGGCGAGGGCGAGGCCCGGGTCAGCACGCAGACGCTGGCCGAGCGGCTCCAGGTCCGGCCGGCCTCGGTGAGCGGCATGATCACCCGCCTGTCCGAGCTCGGGCTCGTCGAGCACACCCCCTACCGCGGCTCCGTGCTGACCGCGGCGGGCCGCCGGGTCGCGCTCGAGATGCTGCGCCACCACCGCCTCCTCGAGGCCTTCCTGGTGCGCGAGCTCGGCTACCACTGGGACGAGGTCCACGACGAGGCGGAGCGCCTCGAGCACGTGATTTCGGAGCGCTTCGAGGCGCGCATCGCCGAGGCCCTCGGGCACCCGACCCACGACCCGCATGGCGACCCCATTCCCTGCCGCGACCTGCGGATGCCGAACGGCGTGCGCACCGCCCCGCCCGACGCCTTCTCGGCCGGGGCGCGCGCGACCCTGCTGCGGGTCGGCGCGCAGGACCCCGCGAGCCTCGCCGCCCTCGAGCGCTTGGGGCTCACTCCGGGCGCCGTCGTGGTCGTGCTCGGGCCGGATGCGGACCCGGTCCGGCTCGAGGTCGGCGGCGAAGCGGTCGAGGTCCCGGTCGACCTCGCGCACACGCTGTGCTTGGAGGGTCCGGGCTGATGGGCCGCCTGCGCGGCATGGGCGCCGCGGCGATCGGGCTCGCGCTCGCCGCCGGCTGCGGCGGGGGCGGCAGCCCGCCGCCGCCGGGGCCGTCCCGACCGCGGGTGGTGGCGACCACGACCATCGTCGGCGACCTGGTGGGACGCGTCGGAGGTCCGGAGGTCGAGCTCGAGGTGCTGATGGGCCCGGGCATCGATCCCCACCTCTACAAGGCCTCGGCTGGCGACGTCCGCCGGCTGAGCTCGGCGCACCTCGTCGTGGCCAACGGACTGCACCTCGAGGGCAAGCTCGGCGAGGTGCTGGCGGGCATCGGCGAGCGCGGCGTCGGCACCCTCGCGGTCGGCGAGTGCCTGCCCGCAGACGGCCTGATCCCCCTCGAAGGATTCGCGAGCCTGCACGATCCGCACGTGTGGTTCGACGTCGGGCTGTGGTCCGCGGCCGTGCCCTGCGTCGCCGAGGCCCTGAGCGAGCTCGCGCCGGCGCACGCCGGCACCTACCGGTCGCGCGCCGCCGCCGCCGCCGCCGAGCTCGCCGCCCTCGACCTCTGGGTGAAGGAGCGCACGCGGCTCCTCCCCCCCGAGCGGCGCGTGCTGGTGACGGCGCACGATGCCTTCGCCTACTTCGGCCGCGCCTACGGCTTCGAGGTCCGCGGCCTGCTCGGGGTGAGCACCGCCGCCGAGGCGGGCGCCGCCGACGTGCAGCGGCTCGCCGACTTCATCGTCGCGCGGCGGGTGCCGGCGGTCTTCCTCGAGACCTCGGTGGCGCCGCGCTTCGTCGGCGCCCTGCGCGAGGCGGTCGCCGCCCGCGGCTTCGGGGTGGCGATCGGCGGCAGCCTCTACTCGGACTCCCTCGGCGATCCGGGCGGCGAGGCCGGGACCTACGCCGGCACCGTGCGCGCCAACGTCGAGACCATCGTCAACGCGCTGCGCGACGGAGAAGGGGGCGGGTGATGGTCGAGGAGGCCCGGGCTTGGGCGCTGGAGGTCGAGGACCTGACCGTCGCCTATGGCGACCGGCCGGTGCTGTGGGACATCGACCTCCAGGTCCCGAGCGGGGTCAAGCTGGGAATCGTCGGTCCCAACGGCGCGGGCAAGAGCACCCTGGTCAAGGCAGCCATGGGCCTGATCCCGACCGTGGCCGGCGAGGTACGGCTCTTCGGCCGCCCCCGCGCCGCGGCGCACGGCGTCATCGCCTACGTTCCGCAGCGGGCGACGCTGGCCTGGGACTTTCCGACCGACGTCCTCGACGTGGTGACGATGGGCACCTACGGTCGCCTGGGCTGGGTGCGGCGCGCGGGCCCGTCCGAGCGCCGGCAGGCCGAGGAGGCGATCGCACAGGTCGGGATGAGCGGCTTCGCGCGGCGCCCGATCGCCGAGCTCTCGGGCGGCCAGCAGCAGCGGGTCCTGCTCGCCCGGGCCCTGGTCCAGGATGCCCCGATCAACATCCTCGACGAGCCCTTCCAGGGGGTCGACGCGCCCACCGAGCGCGCGATCGCCGAGGTCCTCGACGCCCTCGCGCGCGCCGGGAAGACGATCATCGTCGTCCACCATGACCTGCAGACGGTGCCCGAGTACTTCGACTCGGTGCTGCTGCTCAACGTGCGGGTCATCGCCGCCGGGCCGGTGGCCGAGGTCTTCACCGAGGACAATCTCAGGCTGACCTTCGGCGGTCGGGTCGGGGTGCTCGCCGCGAGGGCGGCGGTCGAGGGCTGATGGACCTCCTGGACGACTACACCCTGCGCCTGGTGGCGGCCGGCTCGGCGGTGCTCGGCGCCACCAGCGGCGTGCTCGGCTCCTTCGCCTACCTGCGGCGCCAGAGCCTGCTCGGCGACGCGGTGAGCCACGCCGCGCTGCCGGGGATCGCGCTCGCGTTCCTGCTGACCGGGAGCAAGCTGCCGCTCGTGATCATGATCGGCGCGGCGGTCGCGGGCTGGCTGGCGACGCTCGCCATGCGGCTCGTGGTCGCGCGCTCCCGGGTCCCCTTCGACAGCGCCCTCGGCATGTTCCTGGCCGGCTTCTTCGGCCTCGGCATGGTGCTCCTGAGCATCCTCCAGAAGCGGCCGAGCGCCGCCCAGGCGGGCCTCGAGTCCTACCTCTTCGGGCAGGCCGCGTCGCTGCTGCGGCGGGACGTGGTGACCATGGCCGTGCTCGCCGCGGTCGCCGTCGCGGCCCTCGTCGTGCTGTGGAAGGAGTTCAAGGTCCTGAGCTTCGACGCCGACTTCGCGGCCAGCCTCGGGCTGCCGGTGCGTCGACTCGACGGACTCCTGACCCTGCTCCTGGTGGTGGCGATCGTCATCGGCCTGCAGACGGTGGGCGTGGTCCTGATGAGCGCCATGATCGTCGCCCCGGCGGCAGCGGCCCGGCAGTGGAGCCGGCGGCTGACGCCGATGGTGGCGACCGCGGCGGCGATCGGGGTCCTCGCCGGCGTCGCGGGCTCCCTCGCGAGCTCGCTGACGCCGCGCCTCCCGACCGGTCCGACCATCGTCCTGATCCTGAGCGCGACCGTCGCGCTGTCCCTCGCCGTGGCGCCGGGCCGCGGCCTGGTGTGGCGCGCCCTCCGGCTCGGTCGCCTGCGGCGTGCCCCCGAGCAGGAGCCGGTGCTGATGCACCTCTACGCGCTGTCCCTGCAGCACCGCGAGGATCCGGAGCACGGCCACCGCGAGGCCGTGCTGCGCACGATGAGCCCGCCCGGGGCCGACGTCCGCGGCGCCCTCGAGCGCCTCGTCCAGCAGGGCCTGGCGCGCCGCACCGAGCCCGGCCTGTGGGCGCCGACCGCGGTCGGCCGCCGCGAGGCGGAGCGGGTGCTCGAGCGCGAGTCCGAGGAACGGCGATGAGCCCGGGCCTCGAGATCGTGCTCATCGCGGTCACGACCGCGGTCGCGGCCGCGCTGCCCGGCAGCTACCTTGTGCTGCGGCGCAGCGCGATGGTCTCCGACGCGATCTCCCACGCCATCCTGCCGGGCATCGTGCTCGCGTTCTTCCTGACCCGCGACCTCAACTCGCCGTTCCTGCTCGTCGCAGCGGCGGCGAGCGGGGTGCTGGCGGTGGTGCTGATCGAGGCCCTCCGCCGCTCCCACCTCGTGCCCGAGGACGCCGCGATCGGCCTCGTCTTTCCGGCGCTGTTCTCGATCGGCGTCATCCTGATCTCGCGCTACGCCGCCAACGTCCACCTCGACACCGACTCGGTCCTCCTCGGCGAGCTCGCCTTCGCGCCCTTCGACCGCCTGCTCGTTCGCGGGCACGACCTCGGTCCGCGGGCGCTGTGGACCATGGGGGTGATCCTCGCTCTCAACCTGGCGGCGATCGCGGTCGCCTGGAAGGAGCTCAAGCTGGCGACCGTCGACCCGAGCCTCGCGGCGCTGCTCGGCTTTCCTCCCGCCGCCCTCCACTACGGGCTGATGGCGATGGTGTCGATCACCGCCGTCGGGGCCTTCGATGCCGTGGGCTCGATCCTGGTGGTGGCGTTGATGATCGCACCGCCGGCCACGGCCTACCTGCTGGCGGACCGGCTCGCGCCGATGCTCTGGCTCGCCGCCGCGGCGGCGGCGCTGAGCGCCGTGCTCGGTTTCGCCGCCGCCATCCTCGCCGACGTGTCGATCGCCGGGGCGATGGCGGTGGCGAGCTGTGCGGTCTTCGGCGCCGCCTTCGCCTTCGCGCCGCGGCGGGGCCTGGTGGCGCAGGCGCGGCAGCGCAGCGCGCAGCGCCTGGAGCTCGCGCTGCGGATGCTCCTCGTCCACCTGCTCCACCACCAGGAGACCGAGATCGAGCGCGAGGAGTGCCGCCTCGCCGGCCTCCACCGCCACCTGCGCTGGAGCGAGGCCCGCACCCGGCAGGTGATCCGGGAGGCCGAGGAGCGGCGGCTGGTCGCGCGCTCGGGGGAGCTCGTCCTCGCCACCGGCGACGGGCGCCGGCTCGCCGAGGCGGCGGTCACCGAGGGGTGAGCCGTCCGGCCGCCCATCCGGGATCAAGGAGCAGGCACCAGGGAGCACCCGACCAGCCGCCCCACCGGGAACAAGGAGCAGGGATCACGGAGCAAGGCAGAAGAACCGAATAGTCCCTGCCGACCCCTTGACAACCTGAGATCAGAATTTATGTGTTGCTGTTCCTTGCTCCTTGCTCCTTGCTCCCTGCTCCCTGCTCCCTGCTCCCTGCTCCCTGCTCCCTGCCCCCTGTTCGCGGTACAATGGCGCTCCGGAGGGGCCATGCAGGTCATCGAAGGACACCTCGACGCACAGGGGCTGCGGTTCGCCTTGGTGGTGAGCCGGTTCAACGAGGCCTTGACGAGCCGTCTCGAGGCCGGGGCCCTCGACTGTCTGCGTCGGCACGGCGCGGACGAGGAGCAGATCACCGTCGTGCGCGTGCCCGGGGCCTGGGAGATTCCGATGGTGGCCGCCAAGCTGGCGACGGCCGGGGGCGTCGACGCCGTGATCAGCGTCGGTGCGCTGGTGCGTGGCGGCACGGCCCACTTCGATCTCATCGCGGCCGAGGTGGCCAAGGGCGTGGCGCAGGCCTCGATGAGCACCGGCGTCCCGATGAGCTTCGGCATCATCACCGCCGACACCCTCGAGCAGGCGGTGGAGCGCGCCGGCACCAAGATGGGGAACAAGGGCTGGGAAGCGGCGCTGGCGGCCATCGAGATGGCCCGCCTCTCGGAAAGGCTCGAGCGGAGGCGCTAGTGCCGGCGGCCGTCATGCCAGGCCACCGTCGCGGGGGACCGCGCTAGTGGGGACCCGGCGGCGCTCGCGCGAGCTCGCCCTGCAGCTGCTGTACCAGAACGAGCTCACCGACGCCCCGCCGGAGGCGATGCAGGAGGGCTTCGACGAGTGGCAGAGCGCCGCCGAAGGGGTTCGCGACTTCGCCGACCGTCTCCTTCGCGGCACTCTCGCGAGGCTCGCCGAGATCGACGCCGAGCTCGGCCGGCAGACCACCCACTGGCGCCTCGAGCGGCTGGCGGCGGTCGACCGCAACATCCTGCGCCTCGCCATGTACGAGCTGATGTTCGAGGAAGGCACACCGCACGCCGTGGTCATCGACGAGGCGATCGAAATCGCCAAGAAGTACGGCGCGAAGGACTCGGGCCGCTTCGTCAACGGGGTGCTCGACGGCTTCGTCAGGCGGCGATCCCAGACGGGATGAGAGCTGCGGCCCTCGGGCTCGTTCTGCTCGCGGCGTCGCCGGCGGCAGCTGCCCAGGCCGTGTACCGGGTGCAGGCGCCGGAGCCGCCGCTGGCGACCGCCGCCAACGGGTACGTCCAGGAGGTTCGCGAGCTCGCCCCCGGTGACTACGAGGTCCGGGTGGCGACGTCGATCGACCCCATCGGCGCCACCGGCAGCTACGCCGAGGTGACGGCGGCGGCGCGGCCGGCGGTTCCAGCCGGCTTCCGGCTGCCGCCGTCGCTCGCCCGCCGTCTGGCCCCGGAGCTCGAGGCCTGGGAGGCAGCAACGGCGGTTCTCGGCTGGTCGGCGAGGCACCTGGCGGTCGACGACGCGGACGGTGGGCCGCAGGATGCGGCCTCGGTCTTGGAGCGCGGCCGCGGCCGCTGCTCGGGCCTCGCCAACGCGACCGCGGCCCTGCTCCTGACCGCGGGCTTCGAGGCGCGCACGGTGAGCGGCGTCCTGGTCGCCGGCGGCGAGGTCATCCCGCACCGCTGGATCGAGTGCCGGCTGCCCGGGGCCGGATGGGTCGCGAGCGATCCGACCCTCGGCCTGTGGGTGGTGAGCGTGCGCCACGTGGCCTTCGGAGACACGGTGAGCGCCCCGCCGCGAGTCACTGTGCTGGCGCAGGATGAGGACGGGCTCGAGCGCCTGCCGCGCCGCGCCGGTCGCCTGCTCCGCCCCAACCGCGGCGCCGGTCTGGTGTGCCGCCTGCCGACCTCCGGGCCGGGTGCGGTCGCGGTGCTGCGGGGCGCGGGCGGCGAGGTGCGGCGGGCCCGCCTCGACCCGGAGGCGCGCTTCGAAGGCCTGCTGCCGGGGCGGTGGCTGCTCGAGGTCGAGCACGAGGGCGAGGTGGTGGAGCGCCGCGAGCTGGTCCTCAAGGCCGGCGATCTCCACACCTTCACGGTGCGGCCGGTCGCCGCCGGAGCACCCGCCGGCGGGGCGCTGCCGTGAAACGCGCGGTGACCGGCAGCCTCGAGCACCTCGGGTCGGCGGAGCTGCTGCGCCTGGTCTCGGCGACCTCGCCGAGCGGCATCCTCGAGCTGAGAACCGACCGCGGGAGCCTGCGCCTCGAGGTCGACCGCGGGCGGGTGAGGGCGCCGAGCGCCGCCGAGCTGCAGCGTGCCGCCGGAGTGCTCGCGGGCCGCGGCGGGGACTTCAGGTTCCAGCCCTGTGCGGTCGCAGCCCTGGCTGGCGAGGCGCTGAGCCTCAGCGCCTTCGCCGAGGCCGCCGGCGCCGTCGACCACGAGCTGCGGCTCGACCGGCTGCTCGCCGCCGAGGGCGCCGACCGCGAGGCGCGGCCGCCGATCCATGTCCTGCCGCCAGCCCCCCCCGCCGACCCGCTCCGTGACCTGCTGGCCGAGCTCGAGGCACAGGCCCCCGGCGAGCTCCACTTCGCCCGCATTGCCGTCATCGCGCAGGACCCGCGGCCGTGGCGGGGCGTGGTCCAGCAGGGGTGGCGGCGCCGCGGCTGGGAGACTTTCCTCGAACCGTGCTCGCCGGAGCTCGCGCTCGAGGGCTTCGACGTCCTCATCGTCCACCACCGGGACGCCTCGACGCGGATGCGGCAGGAGGCCGCCTGGCTCGACCTCGTCCGCCGAGCCGCCGCCGCCGAGCCGCCGGTTCCGGTGCTGTGGGTGGCGCCACTCGGCGATCCGGACTGGGTGCACCGTCTGATCGAGGCCGGGGTCGCGTTCCTGATGCCGGCGCCGGCGGGCGACGCCGGAAAGACGCTCGCGCGCTTCGCCGCCGACCTGAGCAGGGTGGTCGAGCGTCAGCTGCAGGTGCCATCCACGCGGCCGGAGCCGGGCCTGCCGGCGGCGGTGTCGGAGCTCGTAGGCGCGCTGCTGTCGGCCTCCGACCCGGACCAGGGGCTGCGGTCCCTGCTGGTGCTCGCGTCCGAGAGCTTCGCCCGGGGCGCGCTGCTCGCGGTCACCGGGACGGAGATCCGTTGCCGCGCCGGCTTCGGCTACCCCTTGAACCGGAGCCTGGCCGCCCTGCCGCGCGGGATCGCCCTCCTCGAGCGGGTGATCCGGTCCGGCGAAGCGGTGCTGGAGCTCGCGCCGCGAACCGCCGGGGCCCTCCAGCTGGCAGCGGCCTGCGGCGTGTCGGAGCTGCCGGCGGCGACCGCCCTGATCCCGCTCGGCGGCGGCGAGGGGGTGGTCGGCGTCCTGGTCGCGGACCGCAACGGCGACGAGCTGCCCGAGCTCGCCGAGCTGGTCGTGCTGGCAGGTCGCCTGGGCGGTGTGGCCCTCGGCTGAGCAGCCGCCGCGCCGGTCCGGCCGCGCGGAAGTGTTCGGAAGATTGACACCCGGGGCGCTGCGACCTAAGCTCTTCCCGCAACACAAGGCGCTTCGGCAGCTTTGCGTCGTGAACGACCGGGCTCGGCGGCGTGCAGCCCGGTCCGCCGTGGCCGCCGATCCGGAGGAGGAGGGGGCGTGGCGACGCTGGTTATCGACACCGGGACCGGCTCCGAGCTCAGCTTCGAGCTCGAGGCGGAGGCGACGTCCATCGGCGCATCGAGCGGCAACGACGTGGTCCTGCGCGTTCCGGGCGTCGCCCCCAACCACGTGGTGCTGCGGCGCAGCGGCGGCCGCTACACCTTCCTCGGTCAGCAGCGGCAGGTGGTGCTGGTGAACGGCAAGCGGCGCGCCCGCGGCGTCATCGGCGAGGGTGACCGCATCCGCATCGGCACCGCCACCCTGTACATCCGCTATCCCGAAGCCCCGGCTGCCGAGTCCGCGGACGAGGCCGCGGCCGAGGTGTCCGCCGAGCTCGAGGCGCCGCCGCCGGCGGGGGCGGTCGAGTCCGAGCCGGTCAAGCAGCGCGCCGAGATCGTCCTGTTCAACGAGCCGCCGCGGTTGGCTGCGGCGCGTCGGAGCCTGCTCGGGGCGTTCCGGGAGGGGCCTCCGGCGGAGCTCTCCGAGAAGCTCGAGCTCTTTCTGGCGTCGGCCTTCCCGGGGCGGCGGGCGATGCTCGCCTGGCTCGACCAGCAGGGTCTGCTGCAGCCGGTCGTGGCGTCGTGGAGCGGCCCGTTGCCGCACCTGCCCCCGCGCACCTTCTCGGAGCTCGATCACGGCGACCGGCTCGCCGTGCTGCGCGGAAGCGGCCGTGAGCTGCTCATCTACCCGGTTCCCGGCGTGGCGCCCGAAACCAGGATCTACGTGCTCGCCGAGTCCTCGCCGGACGAGCGCGAGGAGGACCGCACCCTGGTCGCCGAGCTCGCGGCGATGGTGGCCGCCCGCTGGCAGGACTTCGTCGACTCGAGTGCGGTGCTGGGCCGCTGGGAGGAGGAGGCGCGGGCCAGGATCGAAGCCCGGTTGCCCGGCAGCTCACCCGCGGTGCGGGCCCTGCGCGACGGGATGCTCGCGGCCGCCCGCTCGCCCCGCCCGGTGCTGCTGTACGGCACACCCGGCTCGGGCCGCGCCTTTCTGGGCTCGCTGATCGCCTCGCTGCGACCGACCGGGCGGCCGTGGATCCGGGTCGTCCAGGTTCGCGGCGGCGACGATCGGCCGGTGGCGGCCGAGCTCTTCGGCTCGGAGACGGCGATCGGTGCGCGCGGCCTCGCCGAGCACGCGGGCGGCGGAGCGGTGGTGATCCGCGAGGTGCAGAGGATGTCGGCCGGTCTGCAGGCCGAGCTGGCGGCGGCGATCGAGCACGACCTCGGTGTGGGCTACGGTGCGAAGGTGCGCTGGATCCTGACCGCCGACGCCGGCGGCATCGAGTCGAGCGGGGGTATCGAGTCCTCCCTGCTCGACCTGGCGCGCCGCCACCTGCTGCGGGTCCCCTCCCTCGAGGAGCGGCGGGAGGACCTGCCGCTCATCATCGTCCGCATGCTCGCCGCGGTGGGCGCCGAGCAGGGCAAGGAGATCCGCGGCATCGAGCTCGACACCCTCGACTCCCTGCTCGGCCACACCTTCGCCGGTCAGATGACCGAGCTCCTCGGCGAGCTGCGGCGGCTGGTCTCGGCCACCGCCGCCGGTGAGACGGTGCGCGGCGTGGTGCGCGGCGCGGCGGTGTCCGCCGAGCAGGCTCCCGCCGAAGCCGGTGCACGGACGCCGGACGAGGTCGGGGTGCTCGAGGACGACGATCTCAAGGTGGTCATCCCGGCCGTCGAGCGCCTGCTCATCGACCGCGTCCTGCGCCGCGCGCGGGGCAACCAGAGCCGCGCCGCCCGCGAGCTCAACCTGTCGCGCGGCGCGCTGATCGCCAAGATCAAGGACTACGACATCCCGGACTACCGTTCGCTGCGCCGCAAGGGCTGACGGCAGGGCGACCCCGGACGGGCGGCGCACCCGGCTGCGCACGGGGTGGCGGTTCACCACGCACCCTGCCCGACCCGTGTCCGTGCCCGTGCCCGTCTCCGTCTCCGGTGCCGTCCCCGTGCCCGGCTTCAGGTCCGGCGACCGCGGCGGGATCGGTGACCAGGTTCAGCTGTCGCCTGCCACCGGTCGCTGCTCGCGGGCCCTGCTCACCGACGCTGGCCGCTGGCCATCCATCCGGGCACGGGCACGGAGACGGACAGGGGCACGAGTGACCTCAGGTTGGAAAATTCGAAATTCGAAATCGATCGATCACCACGTCACGGACAGCCGGGTGAGCCCGAGCTTCGAAGCTTCGCGCGCCGCCAGCTAGCCCTTCGTGCTCCTCGCCGAAGCGGTTTTCCGTGGCGCCTCGGCATCCGCTCGGGCGCCGACCATCGCGAGCACGGTGTCCCAGTTGAAGCCGAGCCAGATCAGGAACGGGAACGAGAAGCGGCCGGGAAGGTCGGTGAAGTAGCGCCCGAAGCCGAAGAGATTGCGCGCGAGCTCGGAGTAGTTCGCCTGGCTCCACTCGCCGAGGCCGAGGGCGTAGAGCGTCTTGACGTGGAACACGAGGTTGAGGGCCTGGGTGAGGTAGAGCACGCAGCAGCCCATGAACAGCCGCTCGAGCTGGCGGCGGCTGAAGGGGCGGGGGAGCGCGAGCGACAGGGCGAGGAAAACGATGAGGTTGAAGTGGATCTCGGTCAGGGCGAGGGCGGGAATTCCGGAGCTCGTCCTGAAGTCCGCGCGTCGCACCTCCGCGCGGTGGTCGGCGACCACCAGGCGCGTGACCCGCGGGTACTCATAGGCCCGGACGAGGGTCTGGGCGAGGCCGGCGACAGCGTGGTCGAGCACCGGCCGCAGCAGCAGCCAGAGCACGAGCGCGACGACGAGCGCCAGGGGCAGCCGACGCAGGAAGCCGGCGCGGGGGGCGGCGCCGGACGTCTTCCTCACGTCGCGCGGCGCCCGGGAGCCGCGATCAGCTCGGCCCAGGCGATCCACAGCGCGACCCCGGCCAGGATCACCACCGACTGCCAGACGACGATGTGCGCGTCGTTGAACAGCGCCGGGAAGTAGATCCCGATGTAGAACAGCGACACCACACGGACCAGGTTGATGACCTGGATCGCCAGCAGCCCGCCGACCACGCCGATCACCTTCGCCGACCAGCGGGCCGGGAAGGCGAGCACGCCCGAGATGAAGATCAGGCTGGTGATGAGGCCGTTGCAGCCGTTGAAGATGGTCACGGCGAAACGGGGCGAGCTGACGACGCAGCCGACGACCGTGGCCTGCTCGCCGAGGAGCCGCAGGGCCGACCCGGAGAGACGGGCGACGAAGGCGGTGTAGGGGGCGACGAGAGCCGTGTCCACCGGCCGCAGGGCGATGACGGTGAAGCTCGAGCCGAGGACGGCGAGGAAGAGGACGAGGAACCTCGCCTCCGGCCGGCGCCAGAGCTCGCCGAGCCTCATGAGCGCCCCCTCGGGGACTTCCGATGGGCAGGTGTCAGGGACATAGGGCCTCCAGGTCGGCGCACAGCTCGCGGGTGTCGACATAGCGCCGCGCGGGCTCCTTCTCGAGACAGCGCAGGATGATCCGGGCGAGCTCGGCGTCGAGGTCGGGGGCGAGGTCGCGCGGGTCGGGCGGCGGCGTGGCAAGGTGCGCGTCGATCACGTCGCCGGTGTTGAAGGGCGGGCGGCCGGTCGCGAGGTGGAAGGCGGTGGCGCCGAAGGCGTAGACGTCGGTGGCGGGTGTCGGCGGCTCGCCGCGGATCTGCTCGGGCGCCATGTAGTACGGCGTTCCGCAGACCGTCGCCGCCTCACCCTCGCTGTGGTCGAGGCGGGCGGCGATCCCGAAGTCGAGGATCTTCACCTCGTTGTCGGGGGTGACCAGGATGTTGCCGGGCTTGAGGTCGCGGTGGATCACGTGCCGCTCGTGGGCGAAGGCGATCCCCTCCGCCACCCGGTGGAGGAGCGGGACGAGGTTGGCGCGCACCCGCGCCGGCTCGCTCTTGAGGAGCTTGTCGAGAGCGGCGCCGGGCACGTACTCCATGGCGATGAAGTAGCCGTCGAAGCCGGTCTCGAAGTCGTGGATGGTGACGATCGCCGGGTGGTTGAGGGTGGCGGCCGCGCGCGCCTCCTGGCCGAGGCGCGCGGCCTCCTCGGAGGAGGTCGTCCGCAGGACCTTGATGGCCACCTCGCGCTCGAGGCGGGTGTCGCGGGCCTTGTAGACCACGCCCATCCCGCCGCGGCCGAGCTCGGTCAGGATCTCGTAGCGCTGCTGCGCGGCCTGGGCGGCGGCGGTCGCCTCGGCCTCGCGGGCGGCGGCGGGCGACCGCACGCCCGAGGCCGCCACGATGCGGGCGCGCAGTCGCCGCGCGGCGTCGCTGGAGAAGTCGAAGGCGAGGACCCTCTCCACCTGGGCGAGCGCCGCGGCGTGCTCGCCCGCCTCGGCGAGCTCCTCGGCGAGCGCGATGGCCGGGCCGAGGCGACCGGGTTGGAGCGCGACCCCGATGACGGCGCGCTGCAGGACGGCGATGGCCACCGCGTGCGAGCGGTGCTGCTTCGCCCAGTCGGCCAGGCTGAGAACCACATGGGGGATGTCCGGGACCGGGCCGGGGTAGCTCTGCAGCACCTCGCAGGCCTCTCCGGGCATGTTGGCCCGGTGCAGCACCACGAGGGCGTCCTGGAGGTAGCCGAGGCGGGCCATGCAGTGGGCGCTGCGGTGGGTGTTGCCGAGGCCGCGGTAGAGCTGGAGGGCGCGCTCGTCCTCTCCGGCGCGCTCGGCGCAGCGGGCCGCGGCTTCGATGTCCCCGGCGAGCTCGTGCATGTCGCTCGCCTCGCCCCAGCGGTTGAGGCGCTCGAGGATGCCCGCCGCCTCCGGCCACAGCTGCGCGTTGACCGCGAGCTCGGCGGCGCCCTCGAGCTCGTTGTGGGCGACGAGCTTGGCGACCGCCTCGGCGGCACGTCCCGAGGCCCCGAGGACCTCGACCATCTCCTGGCGCAGCCCGAGCTCGGCGAGGACCGGAACCAGGACCTCCTCCTCGCGCTCGATCTGGGCCCGCAGGCGGCGGGCCTCCGGAGACTCCGGCCCGCGCTTCTGCTCGCTGGCCGCCAGCTGATCGCGCAGCAGTGCGAGCTGGCGCACCCGCAGGCGCGCCGCCTCCTGGTGGTGGCCCGCCTCCGACTCGGCGGCCGCCGCGTCGCGCATCATGCCCGTGCGGCGGAAGATCTCGGCCGCGCGCCCGTGCTCGCCCGCCTTCCGCCAGGCGAGAGCCGCGGCCTGCCAGTTGCCCTCGATCTCGTGCAGCCGCGCCAGCGCGCGGTGGTCGCCTTTGTGCTCGACGGCGCGCCGGGCCGCGGGCAGCGACGGGTGCGAGGCGCTCAGGCGGCCCTCCTCGAGAGCGATCAGGGCGGCGCCGGCCGCACGCTGCGGCTCGCCGGCCCGCAGCCACACCTCGACCGCCTCGTCGTAGCGCCCGCGGCTGGTCAGCCACTCGGCGAGGTCGCGGTCGCAGCGGAGGGCGGCCGCGACGTCGCCGCTGCGCCGCAGCAGCCGCGAGGCCTCGGCGAGGTTGTGGCCGCCCGCCCGCCGCAGGAGCTCCGCCGCCTCGTGCTCGTCGCCGAGGCGCAGGGCGACGCGGGCAGCGTCCTGCCAGGCGCGTGCCTTTCGGAACAGGGCGAGGGCGGCCTTGAGCTTGCCCTCCTTGAACTGGATCTCGGCCGCGCCGCGGTAGTCGCCGCGGGCGACCAGCGTGCGCACGAGGCGCTGCTCGGGGGTCGCCGTGAGGAGGAGCTGGTACAGGCCCCAGACGATCAGGGCTCCGGCGACCGCGTTGGCCGCCACGGTCACCGCCGGCTGGGCGATGAGGGCCACCAGGGGGTTGTGGGCGAGGCCCTCGAGGCGCAGCGCAGCGGCCACCCAGGGCAGGTTGAAGGCGGCCGCGAGGACGAGGCCGCCGATGAATGCGCTCAGCGCCCGCGTGACGCGCGCAGACCCGACCATGAGCAGCACGAGGCAGCTGAGCGGCTCCATCCGCCCTCATTCTAGCAGCGGGGTGCGGTTGAAATTTAATGGGATCTCGCTCATATTTCGGTCTGGCGCGATGGGTCGTCGACCTCGGTGGCGGCTCGGGAGGCGATGTGGCTGTCGACTACTACAGGGTTCTCGGTGTCGACCGCTCGGCCGACGCGGCCGAGATCAAGAAGGCCTATCGCAAGCTGGCGCGCAAGCACCACCCCGACGTCAACCCCGACAACCCGGAGGCGGAGAAGCGGTTCAAGGAGATCCAGGAGGCCTATGCCGTTCTCTCCGACCCCGACAAGCGCCGCCAGTACGACACCTTCGGCCGGGTCGACGGGGCGCCGGACGCGGGCTTCGACCCCTTCCGGCGGACGGGCTCGTCGTGGCGGAACGCGGGCGGCGGCTTCCGGGTCGACGTCTCGGACTTCGGAGCGCCGGGCGGCGGCTTCCAGGATCTCGGCGACCTCTTCGGCGACCTCTTCGGCGGCCGGCGCGCGGCGCGTGCCGCCGGGCCGCGGCAGGGCGCCGACCAGGAGGTGGAGGTCGAGGTTCCCTTCCAGGAGGCGGTCCGCGGGACCACGGTCACGATTCCGGTCCAGCGGCAGGTGCAGTGCGGCACCTGCGGCGGCGACGGCACCACCGACGGGCGGGCCTGCCCGGGCTGCCGCGGCTCGGGCGTGGTGGTCTCGACCGAACGGTTGCGGGTCAAGGTGCCGGAGGGCGTCGCCGACGGCCAGCGGGTGCGGGTGGCGGGCAAGGGGACGGAGGGCCGCGGCGGGGCCGGCGCCGGCGACCTCTTCGTCCGGGTGAAGGTGCGGCCGCACCGCTTCTTCACCCGCCAGGGGGATGACGTCCACACCACGGTCCCGGTCACCTTCAGCGAGGCCTACCGCGGCGCCGAGATCGAGGTCGGCACCATCCACGGCCCGGTGCGGGCCAAGGTGCCGCCCGGCACGAGCTCGGGCCGGACCTTCCGCCTGCGCGGCAAGGGCATCCGCAACACCCGGACCCGGGCCTACGGCGACCACCTCTACACGGTGCAGATCGTCGTTCCGAAGGTGATGTCGCCGGCCGGCGAGGAGGCCGCGCGCGCCGTCGCCGAGCTCTACCAGTCCAACCCCAGGGAGGACCTGCCGACCGGTCTCTGAATCCGGAATTCAGAATTCGGAATTCGGAATTCGGGAATGGGGATTGCGGCATCAGGAATTCCCCGCTCCACGTCACCGGGCGGGTGGGTGGCATTCCGAATTCCGAAATCGTCATTCTCTACGGTGTCGCGGCCCAGACCCCGAGCTTCCGCATCCTGCTCACGCGGCGCAGGAAGAGCTGCCGTTTGACCCCCCGCAGGTGGTGGACGAGGAGCACGCCGTCGAGGTGGTCGATCTCGTGGCAGACGGCCTGCGCGAGCAGGCCGTCGGCGGCGAGCTCCCGCCAGCGCCCGCCTTCGTCCTGGGCGCGGACGGTGAGGGCTGTCGGTCGCGCGATGGTCGTGAAGAGGCCCGGGAAGGACAGACAGCCCTCCTCGAGCTGCTGACGGCCCTGGCTGCGGACGACGGTGGGGTTCGCGAGCACGATGCCGGCGCCCTCCTCCCGCCCCACCGACAGGTCGATCACGGCGAGCCGGAGGTTGACCCCGATCTGCGGGGCGGCGAGACCGAGCCCGGGAGCCCGCCGCGCGGACTCGAAGAGCTCCGCGACGAGGCTCTGCAGCCGGTCGCCGAAGTCCTCGACCGGGTCATTGGGCGCCTCGAGCCGCGGGTCGCCGTAGACCAGGATCGGCCGCAGGCTCACGCCCCGCTCCCCCTGGCCGCGGGCGGCCTGCCCTTCCCCCGCAGGCGCCGGATCACCGCTTCGACCGCCTGGTGGGCGCGCTGCCGGCAGAAGTCGTCGAGGGTCGTCAGCACCTCGGGGTGCTCCCGCGCGATCTCGTCGACCGCGGCGCGGTCGAGCTCGATGGCCGAGACCTTGGTGCCGGCGGTGATGGTGGCGGTGCGCGGCTTGCCGGTGAGCAGCGAGACCTCGCCGAAGAAGTCGCCGGGGCCGAGCTCGGCCAGCGGCAGGTTGGCGCCGTCCTCTGCGCGGGTGAAGACCTTCACCGTGCCGCCGACGATGAGGAAGAGACTCGCCCCCGGCTCGCCCTCGGTGACGATGATGTCGCCCTCGTCGTAGGAGCGCAGCTTCGTCGAGGCGAGGATCTGCACCAGGGTCTCGCGCTCGAAGGAGGCGAAGAGGGAGGAGGCCTGGAGCTCCTTGAGCTCCTCGGTGTCATCCGACGCCTGCTCGGTCAGGGCGGTTCCGGCCTTGCGGCGCCGCTCGGCGGCGATCGTGCTCTGCTGGTTCTCCTCGATCAGACGCGCGAGCTCCGCGTGCACTTCCTGCGCCGGGTCGAGGCGGAGGATCTTCTTGTAGATGGCGATCGCGCGGGCGTAGAAGCCGTCCCGAGCCTGCGCCTCGGCGATGCCGTAGAGGACGTGGACAGCGCGCGTACGGTCCCCCTTGAGCTCGAGGACGTCGGCCTGGCGCAGGCGCAGGTTGAGCTGGTCGGGGTTGCGACGCAGCTCGGCGGTGATGGCCGCGAGGGCCTTGTCGTACTCCTTGGCGGCCAGGAGGTGCTCGAGGCCGTCGATCGCGACGCGCTTGCTTCCGAGCTTCATGCCCGCTCCTCCATCCGTCGCCGGGTCGCCTCCCAGGCGTCGCCGACGCGCTGCGCGAGCGCCACCGGGTCGGCGGCGACGAGCGTGCCGTCGACGACCAGCGGCCTCCCCGCGACGAGCACGTGGCGCACCATCTGGGCGCTGCCGCCGAACACGATGCGCGACGCGGGGTCCCCCGCCGGCAGCATCGACCAGTCTTCGAGATCAACCACCACGAGGTCGGCCGCCTTCCCGGCCTCGAGGGTGCCGATCTCGTGCCCGAGGTGCAGCGCCGCCGCGCCGTCGCGGGTCGCCATGGCGAGCACCCGCCAGGGGTCGATCGCCGCCGGGCCGTGGCGCAGTGCCGGCAGGGTCGCGGCGAGCGCCATCTCGTGAAACACCGACAGGCGGTTGTTGCAGGGGGGGCCGTCGGCCCCGAGCGCGACCCGGACCCCGGCGGCGAGCAGGGCGGGCACGTCGGCGATACCCGAGCCGAGCTTGAGGTTGGCGCCGGGGCAGTGGCAGATGGTGGTCCCGGTCGCCGCCAGCAGCTCGCGGTCACCCGGCTCGAGGTGGATGCCGTGGGCGAGAACCACGTCCCCGCCGGTCAGGCCGCAGCGGTCCAGGTAGCTGATGTTGCCGCAGCCCGTGAGGCCGCGCACCGCCTCGACCTCGGCGCGGCTCTCGGCGGCGTGGGTGGCGAGCAGCCAGCCCCTGCCGCGGGCGAGCGCGACGCAGCCCGCGAGCAGCTCCGGCGTGCACGAGAGCGCGAAGCGCGGCGCCACCACGTAGCTCAGCCGCCCGTCCGCGGCGCCGTGCCAGCGGTCGCCGAGCTCGGCCGCTTCGGCGAGCGAGCGATCCCGGTCCTCGAGCAGGGCCGCCGGTGTCCCCTCGCCGAGGTCCATGTGGGTCTTGCCGGAGCAGAGGCGGACGCCGAGCCGGGCGGCCGCCCGGAAGACCCGCTCGTGATCGTGGGTGGTGCCGAAGTCGAGGGCCGCGGTGGTGCCGCCGCAGAGCAGCTCGGCGATGCCCAGCTCGGCCGCAGCCTCGACGGCGTCGCCGTCGAGCGCCGCCTCGTAGGGCAGGGTGCGCAGGCGCAGCCAGTCGAGCAGCTCGAGGCCCTCGGCCTGGTGGCGGAGCAGCGACTGCACGACGTGGACATGGCCCTGGACGAAGCCGGGCAGTACCGCGGCCCCGCCTGCGTCGAGCACCCGCCGGCCGGCCGCCGCCTCGGCGTCGAGCTTTCCGACGGCCTCGATGCGGCCGCCGCGAACCGCGACGTCACCGACGAAGAACTCGCGGTCCCGGGCCATCGGGACCACCAGCCCGCCGCGGATGAGAAGCGCGTCGTCGTGCTGCCGCGTCGTCATGGTCTGGCCACGATTGTAGCCCGCATCGCTCGCGAGATCCGTCGCGGGAGCCGCCAGGGACGAGTGCGGCCGAGCTACCGCGGAGGCTGCGTCCCGGCCTTGAAGGCGGCGAGGGTGTCGCCGATCAGCCGGGCGGCCTCGTCGACGGTGTCGACGAGCGTCGGCAGGCGGAGGTCCTCGGCCTCGACGTAGCCGTGCGCGAGGGCCTCGCTCTCGAACCAGCTCCGGAGGCCGCGCCAGAACCGTCCGTAGAGCAGGAAGGGGGTCGGCGGCAGGTGGCGGACCTGCAGCAGCTGCCACACCATCATGGCCTCGAGGGTCGAGCCGAGACCCCCGGGGAAGACGACGAAGGCGGAGGACAGGCGCACGAAGTGGTGCAGCCGGGAGAAGAAGGTGCGGTGGCGGTAGACCTGCTCGACGAAGGGTGTCGTGCCGTCGTCGCTGACCAGGCGCACCGGGAGATCGCCACCGGCGGTCCCCGCCAGCCCGCCCCCGGATGCGCCCTGGTCCACCGCGTGCATGAGCCCGCCGCCGCCGCCGCTGACGATCTCGCAGCCGGCAGCGGCGAGCCGTGCGGCCAGCTCCCGCGCCTCGGCGAAGAGGGGATCCGAGGCGGCGATCCGGCCGGAGCCGAAGATCGAGACCCGGAAGCGCTCCAGGTTGCGGGGCTGCAGGCGCTCGAGCGACTCGATCGTCTCCCAGAGCTGGGCGACCGAACGGTCGATGATCTGCACGATGTCGACTGCGGAGTCGTCGCGGCGACCGTGGTCGGCGCGCGGCGCCTCGTCGCCGCCGATCACCGGCCGCCCTCGTCGGCGAACAGCGGCAGGGTCGGCTCGAGCGCCGGCAGCAGGCGCTCGACGATGACGCCGCACCAGCCGTCGCGGGCCGCGGCGTCCAGGCGCAGCGGCGTCAGGCCGCGGGCGGCGACCATGCCGTCGAGGAGGGTCTCGATGGTCTCCTGAAAGGCGGGGTCCACTGCGCGGACCCCGTCGAAGGCCGGGCGCTCCGAGATCGGCACGGACACCAGCAGGTGGTAGGTCGGCAGCCAGTAGTCGAGGAACCGCTCCCACGAGCGGATCGTGCCCGCGGCCTGCACCAGGTAGCAGTAGTTGTCGAGGACGGAGCGGTCGCAGAGCACGATCTCGTGGCTCGCGGTGGCCTCGATCTCCCACGCGATCTGGGTGTGGAGGATCCACTCCTGAGCGGCGACGGTGGTGCTCTGGTTGATCGGCAGCGGGCAGCGGCGGGCGACCTCCCGCACCATCTCGAGGTCGGCGTTGCGCCGCTTCAGGGCCGCAGCGAGCTCGAAGCACAGGGTCGTCTTGCCGACGCCGTGGCTGCCGATGAGGGCGATCTTCATCGAACGACCATCTTAGCGGAAGTTTTGAGTTTCAAGTTTTGAGTTGTGAGTTGACCCCCGCCCACCCGGGAAGTCCGAGGGGTAGGGTGGGAACTCAAAACTCAAAACTCGGAACTCGACACTCCGTCACCGTCCGGCCGGCGCCCCGGTCGGCCGCAGGGCGCCCGGCAGCTCGCCGGCCGCCTCGAGCATCGCTTCGTGGACCGCCTTCGCCGAGGCGGCCTCCAGCAGCCGCGCCAGGCGGGCGGGGTTGCGGACGATCCAGGCGAGGCGGGAGAGCCAGCGCAGGTGGAGTGCGTCGTTGCGCAGGGCGAGGAGGAAGAAGATGTTGGTCTTGCCCATGTCGGGCGAGCCGAAGACGACGCCGTCCTTCGAGCGCCCCATGGCGATGAACTGCCTGGGGAACTTGTCGGCGGCGCGGCGGCGGGCGTGCAGGAAGGCGACGCCCTCCGGGACGGTGGTCGGCACCAGGCGCTCGCGCGCGGCCAGGGCGGCCTCGAGCCAGCCCTGGTCCTCGACCAGGCCGAGCCCGGTGACGTGCGCGGCCATGGCGTGGATGACCTCCGGGCGGCTGGCGGCCTTGAGGTTCGGGAGGATGTGCTCGACGGTGAAGATCTCCTCGAGCGGCGCGTCGATCACCTCGCCGGGCGCCTTGCCGGAGGTCGCGACGGACTCCGAGGCCAGGGTGTCGAGGTACTCGTCGAGCAGCGCGCGCCGGAACCGCCACTGACCGCCGATCTTGACCCCCGGGATCTTGCCCTCGTGGGCGAGCCGGACCAGAGTCCGCTCGGCGAGCTTGAGGTACTCGGCAGCTTCCTTGGCGGTGAGATACGATTCCATCTCGCTCCCCTCATGCCGACCGAATGCGGCCATAAATGGCTGAATACTCCTTTCACAGAGGGAAGTCAAGGAAAGTTCCGCCTCTTGCGTGGCCTTCGGCTGTGTGCTATCACGTGGGCCGTTCAAGCCCGCGGTTGCAGCCGCGCCGCGCGCTCGGGGGTGGGTGGCAGGGTACAAGGCCCGCAGCGTGCCGTCGCGTGAGCGGCGGATGCGGTTCCGGCCCCTGGGGTGACCGCCAGACGGTCCGGCGGCGCGATCGTGCGACAGACGCAGCCGAAAAGCACAGCTGGGGAGGAGTTGAGAATGGACGTGGAAGCGAAGGTCACGCAGATCATCGTTCAGCAGCTGGGTGTGGATGCCGCGAAGGTGACCGCCGAGGCGTCCTTCGTCGACGACCTCGGTGCCGACTCGCTCGACGTGGTCGAGCTCGTGATGGCCTTCGAGGAGGAGTTCGGGGTCGAGATCCCCGACGAGGCGGCGGAGAAGATCGCCACCGTCAAGGACGCGATCGAGTTCCTGAAGAAGAGCCAGGCAGGTTGATGCCCCGGCGGGTGGTCGTCACCGGGGTCGGCCTGGTCACCCCTCTGGGGATCGGGACCGGGCCGACCTGGTCCGGCCTGGTGGCCGGCCGGAGCGGTGTCGCCACCATCACCAGGTTCGACGCCTCCGACTACCCGGTCCGCATCGCCGCCGAGGTCCGGGGCTTCGAGCCTGGGGACTGGATCGAGGCCAAGGAGGTCAAGAAGTTCGACCTCTTCGTGCACTACGCCCTGGCGGCCGCGCGGATGGCCCTCGAGCAGTCGGGCCTCGTGATCTCCGAGGCCAACGCGACCCGGGTCGGCGTCGTCATCGGCTCCGGCATCGGCGGCTTCCCGCTCATCGAGCGGCAGCACGACATCCTGCGCGAGCGGGGCCCGAGGCGGGTGTCGCCCTTCTTCATCCCGGGCGCCATCATCAACATGTGCTCGGGGCTGATCAGCATCCAGACCGGCGCCAAGGGACCGAACATGGCGACCTGCACCGCCTGCTCGACCTCGGCGCACGCCATCGGCGACGCCCTGCTCTACATCCGCCACGGCTACGCCGACGCCATTATCGCCGGCGGTTCGGAGGCGGTGATCACGCCGATGCCGCTCGCGGGCTTCGCCTCGATGCGGGCCCTGTCGACCCGCAACGACGAGCCGGAGCGCGCCTCGCGGCCGTGGGACAAGGACCGTGACGGCTTCGTGATGGGCGAGGGCGCCGGCATCGTGCTCCTCGAGGAGCTGGAGCACGCGCGCCGGCGGGGGGCGCCGATCCTCGCCGAGGTGCTCGGCTTCGGCATGAACTCCGACGCCTACCACATCTCGGCACCCGCGGAGGACGCCGACGGAGCGATGCGGGTGATGCGCTCGGCGCTCGAGGACGCAGCCCGGCGCCCCGACGAGGTCGACTACATCAACGCCCACGGCACCTCCACGCCGGCCGGCGACGTCGTCGAGACGCGGGCCATCAAGGGCGTGTTCGGCGAGCACGCCCGACGGGTCATGGTCTCGTCGACGAAGTCGATGACCGGCCACCTGCTGGGTGCGTCCGGCGGCGTCGAGTTCGGCATCGTGGTGCAGGCCCTGCGAGAAGGCATCGTGCCGCCGACCGTCAACCTCGACGAGCCCGAGCCGGAGAACGACCTCGACTACGTGCCCCACGTGGCGCGCGAGGTCCCGGTCAAGCTGGCGCTGAGCAACTCCTTCGGCTTCGGCGGGACCAACGCCTGCCTGGTGGTCGGCCGCTTCGAGTGATCGCGGTGGCCGGCAGCACTCTCCGTCGGCGGACCGGCTGAGTTCGGCGCCGGAGACAGCGATGCCGACGCAGCTCCGGGCCTGGATCGAGCGCTTCGCCCGCTTCGCGACCCGGGTCGATCTCTACAACTTCGGCCGCTGGCTGGTGCTGGCGCTGATCGTCGGCGTCGTCGCCGGGCTCGCCGGCACCCTCCTCACGTGGGGGGTGGACGGCGTCGGCTCGCTGCTCCTCGAGGGCGTCGCCGGCTTCGACGCCCCCGGCCACGGGGCGGCCGCCGATTCGACCTGGAGCGCGCCCCGCCGCCCCTGGCTGCTGCTCGTGGTGCTGCCGCTCGCCGGCCTGGCCGTGGGCTGGATCGTGCGCCGCTTCGCACCCGAGGCCGAGGGCCACGGCACCGACGCGGTGATCAACGCCTACCACCGCGGGCGGGCCGTCATCCGCCGCCGGGTGGTGCCGGTGAAGCTCCTGACCTCGATGCTGACCATCGGCTCCGGCGGCTCCGCCGGCCGCGAGGGCCCGGTCGCCCAGGTCGGGGCGGGCGTCGGCTCCTACCTCGCCGACCTCCTCCGCCTCGGGTACCACGACCGCCGGGTCCTGGTCATCGCGGGGGTCGCGGCGGGCGTCGGCGGCATGTTCCGGGCGCCGCTCGGCGCGGCCCTGTTCGCGGTCGAGGTGCTCTACTCGGACCCCGACTTCGAGTCCGAGGCCCTGATTCCGGCCATCATCTCGTCGATCGTTTCCTACGTCGTGGTGGCCTCCCTGACCGGCTGGAACGCCATCTTCGACACCGCCGACATCCGCTTCGCCCGCCCCCACGAGCTGCTCGCCTACCTGGTCCTGGGGATGGTGCTGGCCCTGATCGGGATGATCTACGTCAAGGTGTTCTACGGCATGCGCGACGGCTTCTTCGCGCGCCTGCCGATCCCGCCCTGGACGAAACCGGCGGTGGGGGGGCTGCTGCTCGCCCTGCTCGGCATCGCGGTGCCCCAGGTCCTCGGCGGCGGCTACGGCTGGCTGCAGCTGACGATCGACGGGCAGCTGCCCTTCGCGCTGCTCGCCATCCTCCTGCCGGCCAAGATCCTCGCCACCTCGCTGACGATCGGCTCCGGCGGCTCGGGCGGCGTGTTCGCACCGTCGCTCGTGATCGGCGGCGTCGCCGGTGCGGTCTTCGCCGGCCTGGCCGAGCGCGCGGCGCCCCAGCTCGCGCCGCCGACCGCCGCCTGCGTCCTCGTCGGCATGGGCGGCTTCTTCGCCGCGGTCGCCAAGGTCCCGGTCGCCTCGCTCATCATGGTGGCCGAGATGAGCGGCTCCTACGGCCTGCTGGTGCCGATGATGCTGGTGTCGTCGGTGGCCTACCTGCTGATGCGCGGGGTCAGCATCTACGAGCAGCAGGTTCCGGGGCGCATCGACTCGCCGGCCCACGTCGGCGAGTTCCAGATCGACGTTCTCGAGCGGCTGACGGTGCGCGAGGTCATGGACCCGAACCAGAAGGTCATCAGCGTCGCCCCCGGGGCGAGCTTCGACGAGGTGCTTGCGCTCCTCGCCGATGCCGACCAGTACGCCTTCCCGGTGGTCAACGAGCGGGGCATGGTCGAGGGCATGTTTAGCATCAACGACGTGCGCCGCGTCATGGCGACCCCGGAGGTGTGGCCGTTGCTGGTCGCCTCCGACCTCGGGGTGACGGCGCACGGCATCGCCTACCTCGAGCCGGACGACGACCTCCACGCCGCCGTCCAGCGCTTCACCGCCCTGCGGCGGGAGATCCTGCCCGTGCTCGAGGGTCGGCCGCCGGCGCCGGTCATCGGCCTGCTGCGCCACCACCAGGTCATGGAGGCCTACGACCGCGAGCTGCGGCGCCTGCGCGAGGCCGCGGCCGACTGAGGCCGCGCCCGACGACCCACCCGCGGTGGGGCGGAGGGGCAGAGGGGCGGAGGGGTCGTCGCCGCGGAGTCACGGTTGGAGGCGAACGAATCCTTCCCTGGTCCCCTCCGCCCCTCAGCTCATCAGCTCCTCTGCAGGGTGGTCGGGTGGGTGGCCCGGCGATGCTACACTGTGCGCCATGAATGACCATTCATTTCTCCATCAACCGAGTGAAGGAGGCATGCCGTGAACTGTATCGTGTGCGTGGCCAGCGTTCCGGACACGGCGTCGGTCATCAAGCTCAAGGCCGACGGCACGGGCATCGACGAGTCGGGCATCAAGTGGATCGTCTCGCCCTACGACGAGTACGCGCTCGAGGCCGCCCTGCAGCTCACCGAGGCCAAGGGCGGCGAGGTCACCGTGGTCACCTACGGGCCGGCGGGGGCGGAGCCGGCGCTCCGGGACTGCCTCGCCCGTGGCGCCCACAAGGCGGTCCACGTGCTCGGCGGCGAGAAGACCCTCGGTGACAGCTTCACCATCGCCAGGGTGCTGGCGGCGGCGATCAAGGGCCGCGCCCACGACCTCGTGCTGTGCGGCGTCAAGGGCGTCGGCACCGACTGCAGCCAGGTCGGACAGATGCTGGCCGAGCTCCTGGGCCTGCCGCACGTCGCCATCGTGACCGCGCTCGAGGTCGGCGAGGGCTCGCTCGCGGCCACCCGCGAGGTCGAAGGCGGCAAGGAGAAGGTCGAATGCCCGCTGCCGGCGCTGCTCACCTGCCAGAAGGGCCTCAACGAGCCGCGCTACGCGGCCCTCAAGGGCATCATGGCGGCGAAGAAGAAGCCGGTCGACAAGCTCGAGGTATCGAGCCTCGGCATCCAGGAAGGCGCCGACCTCTTCTACGCCGTCGCGCGCTTCGAGCTGCCGCCGGCGAAGTCGGCCGGCACCATCATCCAGGGCGAGAACGACCCGGCGGGCGCCGCGGCGCAGCTCGTGAAACTGCTTCGCGAAGAGGCGAAGGCGATCTAGGGAGGCGATGATGGCTGGCATTCTCGTGTTCGTGGAGCAGCGCGACGGTGAGATCCGCAAGGCATCGCTGCAGGCGGTGTCGGAGGCGAAACGCCACGGCGGAGCCGGCGGCGAGGTGACGGCGGTGCTGGTCGGCGCGGGGATCGGCGCTGCGGCGGCCGGCCTCGGCGCCTGGGGCGCCGCCCGGGTCTTCGTGGCCGACAACCCCGCCCTCGGCCTCTACTCGGCCGAGGGCTACACGGAAGCGGTGGCCGCTGCCGCCGCCAAGGCGCAGCCGTCGGCGATCTTCGTCGCCGGCACGGCGATGGGGCGGGACCTCGCGCCGCGGGTGGCGGCGCGCCTCGGCGTCGGCGCCATCGCCGACGTGGTCAAGCTCGCCCTCGACGGCGACGCCTTCACCGCGCGGCGCCCGATCTACTCCGGCAAGGCCTTCGCCGAGGCCACGACCGCCGGCAAGCGGCCGCAGGTCATCAGCCTGCGCCCGAACGTGTTCGCGGCCGAGGAGTCGGGCGGCAGCGCAGCGGTGGAGAGCCTCGACGGGCTCGGCCTGGCGATCCGCGCCGTCGTCAAGGAGCTGGTGAAGGCGGCGGGCGGCGAGCTCGACGTCGCCGAGGCCGACATCATCGTCTCCGGCGGCCGCGGCATCAAGGGTCCGGAGAACTTCGCCCTCATCAAGTCGCTCGCCGACGCCCTCGGCGGCGCGGTCGGCGCCTCGCGCGCGGTGGTCGACGCGGGCTGGATCGCCCACTCGCACCAGGTCGGCCAGACCGGCAAGGTGGTGAGCCCCTCGCTGTACGTCGCCTGCGGCATCTCGGGCGCCATCCAGCACCTCGCCGGCATGAGCTCGTCGAAGATCATCGTCGCGATCAACAAGGACCCCGACGCGCCGATCTTCAAGATCGCCGACTACGGCATCGTCGGCGACCTCTTCGAGGTCATCCCGCCGATGGTGGCGGCCATCAAGGCCCTGTAGGACGATCCGCTCGTCACCAACTCGACGGCGGGCTCCGGCCCGCCGTTTCCTTTCCCGCGTCCGTGTCCGCGTCCGAATCCGCGTCCGAATGCCCACCGGCCGCGGACCGGGTCCGCGGCCATGCGGACTCGGCCAGCAGGACCTCCGAACGCGAGCGTTCTGAGGTCCTGCCGACCTCGTCCGCGCCGCGCCTGCGGCGCGCCGGCGGGCACCTCACTGAGAGGCTCGTCGATGAACGTCCCGCCCCCGCCCCCCCCCCCCCCACCCTCGGAAATCCGTCGTGCGCGGCGCACGACGGATTTCCGAGAGCCGGAGGTGTTCATAACCTGGCGCCGGGGTCACCTCCGATACCGTTTGGCACGACGGTCTGTGGCCTTCGCGATTTTCCGAGAGCCGGAGTTGTTTTGGACTTTGGCGCTCGCGGCTTCGATGAGCTGCTTCTGAGGGTGGGTGGGCGGGAAGTCCGAAATCCGAAATCCGAAATGGTCGGACGGGTGGACGGACCGGTCGTTTTCGGTTCATCGCCTCCCAATCCCGCCGCCATGGTATATTTTCCGCTCGCGTGGCCCGCCCGCGGCAGGGCCCCGGAGGCACCGTGGACCTGCAGTCCCTGATCCTCAACCTCCAGCGTTACTGGGCCGACTGCGGCTGCCTCATCCAGCAGCCCGTCGACCTGGAGGTCGGTGCGGGCACGATGTCCCCGGAGACCTTCCTGCGGGTCCTCGGCCCCGAGCCCTACCGCGTGGCCTACGTCCAGCCGTCGCGCCGGCCGGCGGACGCCCGCTACGGGGAGAACCCCTTCCGCCTCGGCCGCCACCTCCAGCTGCAGGTCATCATCAAGCCGTCCCCGGCCGATATCCAGGGGCTCTACCTGGAGTCCCTGAGGGTCCTCGGCATCGATCCCGCGGTTCACGACATCCGCTTCGAGGAGGACAACTGGGAGTCGCCGACCCTCGGCGCCTGGGGCGTCGGCTGGCAGGTGCTGCTCGACGGCATGGAGATCACCCAGTTCACCTACTTCCAGCAGGCCGGCGGCGTCGACCTGGTGCCGATCGCGGCCGAGCTCACCTACGGCCTCGAGCGGATCGCGATGTTCCTGCAGCGCAAGGACTCGATCTACGACATCGAGTGGGGCGGCGGCGTCGCCTACGGCGCGGTGCGGGGAGAGGACGAGCGCGAGGCCTCGGTCTACGGCTTCGAGGTCGCCGACGTCGCCATGCTGCGCCGCCACTTCGAGGACTGGGAGCGCGAGGCGCAGCGCTGCCTCGAGCACGAGCCGCCGCTGGTGATCCCCGCCCTCGAGGCGACGCTCAAGACCTCGCACCTCTTCAACCTGATGGACGCCCGCGGCGCGGTCTCGGTGACCGAGCGGGTGGGGCTGATCGCGCGCGTCCGCCGCAACGCGGTGGCCTCGGCGCGGGCCTTCCTGGGGCAGCGCGAGCGCCTCGGCTTCCCGCTCGCGGGAGCCTGGGGCGCCTGATGGCCACCTTCGTGCTCGAGCTCCGCTGCGAGGAGATCCCGGCCGCCGCCCTGCCCGGCGCGCGGCGGCAGCTCGCCGAGCTGTTCGCCGCGAAGCTCGCCGAGGCCGGTTTCGGGGAGCTCCCGGTCAGCGCCCTCTCGACCTCGCGGCGCCTCGCCGTGGTGGTCCGCGACCTGCCGCCCGCGCAGCCCGACCGCCGCGAGGAGCTGACCGGGCCGCCGGTCAAGGTCGCCGTCGCCGCCGACGGCGGCCCGACGCCCGCCGGCGAGGGCTTCGCCCGCAAGGTCGGCCTGCCGTTTTCAGAGCTGCAGCGCGTGGTTTCCGCCAAGGGCGAGTATCTGGCGGCGACGGTCGTGCACCGCGGTCGCCCGACCGCCGCGATCCTCGCCGGGCTCGTGCCGCAGGTGGTGGCGGAGCTGCGTTTCCCGAAGCTGATGCGCTGGGGCGGCGGCGAGCACCTCTTCGTGCGGCCGGTGCACGGCGTGGTGGCCCTGCTCGGCGACGAGGTGGTGCCGCTCGAGCTCTTCGGTCTGGCGTCCGGACGCGCGACCGTCGGCCACCGGGTCCACGCTCCGGAGCCCTTCGAGCTCGCCGCGGCCGACTCCTACGCGGAGGCACTGGCGGAGCGCGCGGTGGTGGCGGACCCCGGGCTGCGGCGGGAGCGGCTCGAGGAGCTCGCCGGCTCCCTCGCAGCGGCCGCCGGCGCCCGCGTCCACCCCGATCCCGAGCTGGTCGCCGAGCACCTGGAGCTGGTCGAGTGGCCGGGCCTGATCGCCGGACGCTTCGCGGAGCGCTTCCTCGAGCTGCCGCCGGAGGTCGTCATCACGACCCTGCGCCATCATCAGAAGTGCCTGGTGCTCGAGGGTGCCGCCGGCGAGCTGGTGCCCGGCTTCATCGCCGTCATCGACCGCCGCGACGACCCCGAGGGCCTCATCCGGCAGGGCAATGAGTGGGTGATCGGCGCCCGCCTGGCGGACGCCGCCTTCTTTGTCGCCGAGGATCGCAAGCGCCCCCTGGCCGAGCTCGTTCCCGGCCTCGAGCGGCTGGAGTTCCACCGCGTCCTCGGCTCCTTGGCGGCCAAGGCGGAGCGGGTGGGCGAGCTCGCGGTCACCATCGCGGGCCTGGTCGGCGCCGCGGTCGACCGCGACATCCTGCGCTCCGCGGCGCGGCTCGCCAAGGCCGACCTCCGCACCCACATGGTGGGCGAGTTCCCGGAGCTGCAGGGCGTCATCGGCGGCCACTACCTGCGCCTCGAGGGCGCCTCGCGGGAGCTGTGGACCGCGCTCCGCGACCACTACACGCCGGTCGGCTTCGACGGCGCGGTGCCGGAGTCCGAGCTCGGCCGCCTGCTCGGCCTCGCCGACCGCCTCGACACCGTGGCCGGCCTGTTCGCCGTCGGCGAGCGGCCCTCCGGCTCGAAGGACCCATTCGCGCTGCGGCGCGCCGCCCAGGGCGCGGTGAAGATCGTCGCCGCGGCGGGCTGGGAGCTCGACCTCGGGGCCGCCGTCGCCGCGGCGGCGCACCAGGTCGCGGAGCACGCGGCCGAGGGTGCCGAGGGCCTCGGCGCCGCGCTCACCGAGTTCATCGCCGAGCGGGTGCGGCGCTGGCTCACCGACGTCGTGGGAGTGGCCGGCGACACCGCCGACGCGGTGATGGCCGCCGGCTGGGCCGACCTGCCGGGGGCCGTCGCCCGCGCCGAGGCCCTCGAACGGGCGCGCGGCTCGGCGAGCTTCCGCAGCCTCGCGCTCGCCTTCAAGCGGGTGCGCAACATCACCGAGGGTCAGCCCGAGGCGGCGGTCGACGCGGCGCTCTTCGCGCACGCGGAGGAGCGGGAGCTCGCCGAGGCCACGGAGGCCTTCGGCCGGCGGCTCGCGGCCCTGCTGCCGGAGCGACGGGTGGCCGAGTCCTTTGCCGCGATGGAGCCGCTCGCGGATATCTTGGAGCGCTTCTTCGTGGCGGTGCTGGTGATGTGCGAGGACGGACGGGTCCGATCCAACCGGATCGCGCTCTTGAAGAACCTGGGACGACGATTCATGCAGCTCGCCGATCTGTCGCGGCTGCAGGTTGAAGGAGGCGAACTGTGAGCGAGGCGAAGTTCGTGTACTCGTTCGGCGGCGGGACCGCCGACGGCAGCAAGGAGATGAAGAACCTGCTCGGCGGCAAGGGCGCCAACCTCGCCGAGATGGCGAGCCTCGGCATTCCGGTGCCGGCGCCGAGGTCGAGAAGGTCATGGGGGCGAGGTTCGGCGATCCCGCCAACGCCCTCCTCGTGTCGGTGCGCTCGGGCGCGCGCTCGTCGATGCCGGGCATGATGGAGACGGTCCTCAACGTCGGGCTGTGCTCGACCACGATCCCCGGCCTCATCGCCTCATGATGTACTCGGACGTCGTGATGGAGAAGGCGGCCGGGGTCGAGCCCAAGGAGGGCCAGGGCATCCGCCAGCAGCTTGACCGCATGCTCGAGGAGGTCAAGCACGCCGGCGGCTACGCCTCCGACGCCGACATCCCGGCGGACACGCTCGAGGCGCTCGCCGGGCGCTTCAAGGCGAAGGTCCGCGAGGTCCTCGGCAAGGACTTCCCCGACGACCCGAAGGAGCAGCTGTGGGGCGGCATCGGCGCCGTCTTCTCGTCGTGGAACGGCAAGCGCGCCGTCTCCTACCGCCGCATCGAGGGCATCCCGGACGACTGGGGCACCGCGGTCAACGTCCAGGCGATGGTCTTCGGCAACATGGGGGCGAGCTCGGCGACCGGCGTCGCCTTCACCCGCAACCCCGCCACCGGGGACAACAAGTTCTACGGCGAGTGGCTGGCCAACGCCCAGGGCGAGGACGTGGTGGCGGGCATCCGCACCCCCAACCCCCTGAACGAGGACACCAAGAACGAGCAGAACCAGCACCTGCCCTCACTCGAGATCGCCATGCCCGAGGTCTACCGGCAGCTGTTCGCGATCCGCAACCAGCTCGAGGACCACTACCGCGACATGCAGGACATCGAGTTCACGATCCAGGACGGCCGGCTGTGGATGCTGCAGACCCGGATCGGCAAGCGCACCGGCACCGCCGCCCTCAACATGGCCATGGACATGCTCGCCGAGGGCCGGATCGACGCTCCCACCGCGGTCCTCAGGGTCAAGCCGGAGCAGCTCGACGAGCTCCTGCACCCGATCGTCGACCCCAAGGCCGAGGCCCGCTCCCGGGTCCTCGCCAAGGGCCTGCCGGCGGGCCCCGGCGGCGCCTGCGGCCAGATCGTGTTCTCGGCCGAGGAGGCGGTGCGCTGGACGAAGGCCGGCAAGACCGTGATCCTGGTGCGCGAGGAGACCAACCCCGAGGACGTCGAGGGCATGCGCGCGGCGGTCGGCATCCTGACCGGTCGCGGCGGCATGACCTCGCACGCGGCGCTGGTCGCCCGCGGCTGGGGCAAGTGCTGCATCGTCGGCGCCGGCGCGCTCGAGATCGACGTGGTGGCGAGGAAGATCGAGATCGACGGCACGGTCCTCGGCGAGGGCGACCTGCTGACCCTGAACGGCACCCGCGGCCTGATCTACGCCGGCGAGCTGCCGATGATCGACGCCACCGAGAACCCGCGCTTCGTCGACTTCATGAAGCTCGCCGACGACATCCGGGTGCTCAAGGTGCGGACCAACGCAGACACGCCCGAGGACGCCCGCACCGCGATCGGCTTCGGCGCCGAGGGCATCGGCCTCTTCCGCACCGAGCACATGTTCTACGGCACCGGCTCCGAGGAGCCCCTCTTCGTCCTCCGCAAGATGATCATGGCGGGCTCCGAGGCCGAGCGCCGCGCCGCCCTCGACGAGCTCTTCCCCTTCGTCAAGCGCGACATCAAGGCGACCCTCGAGGTCATGGGCTCGCGGCCGGTGACCATCCGCCTCCTCGACCCGCCGCTGCACGAGTTCGTGCCCAAGGCGGCTGAGGAGCGGGCTCGCCTCGCCGCCGCCCTCGGCATCTCGGCGGACGAGCTCGCCCGCCGCGCCGACGAGCTCCACGAGTCGAACCCGATGATGGGGCACCGCGGGGTCCGCCTCGGCGTCACCTTCCCGGAGATCTCGGAGATGCAGTTCCGGGCGATCTTCGAGGCGGCGGCCGAGCTCAACGCCCAGGGCATCGAGGTCTTCCCCGAGATCATGGTGCCGGTGGTCGGCATGGTCAGCGAGCTCGAGAACCAGAAGGCGATCGCGCAGCGGGTGCACAAGGAGGTCTGCCGGAAGTTCAAGCTGCGCACGATCGGGCACCTCTACGGCACCATGATCGAGATCCCGCGCGCCGCCCTGACCGCGGGCAGGATCGCCGCCACCGCCGAGTTCTTCAGCTTCGGCACCAACGACCTCACGCAGATGAGCTTCGGCTTCTCGCGCGACGACATCGGCGGCTTCCTGCCCGACTACCTCGACCGCAAGCTGCTGCCGGTCGACCCCTTCCAGGTCCTCGACCGCGAGGGCGTCGGCGTCCTCGTGGAGCTCGGCATCAAGGCCGGGCGCAAGAAGCGGCGCAAGCTCAAGGTCGGCATCTGCGGCGAGCACGGCGGCGAGCCGAGCTCGGTCGAGTTCTGCCACCAGGTGGGCATGGACTACGT
>JALOKS010000322.1 GCA_025456385.1 Thermoanaerobaculales bacterium
TTCGAGGTGCGGCGGGCCCTGCCGTCGCCCGCCTGGCGTGCGGTCGGCCCCTTCGTGTTCTGGGACGAGATGGGGCCCGGCGTGTTCGCGCCGGGCAGCGGCCTCGACGTGCGGCCGCACCCGCACATCGGCCTCGCCACGCTGACCTATCTCTTCGAAGGGGGCATCCTCCACCGCGACAGCCTCGGCACGGTGCTGGAGGTCGAGCCCGGAGGCCTCAACTGGATGAGCGCGGGCCGCGGCATCGTGCACTCCGAGCGCACCGGTCCCGAGCGCCGGGCGGCCGGCCACCGGCTGCACGGCATCCAGGCCTGGGTCGGCCTGCCGGGAGCGCTGGAGGAGGGCGAGCCGAGCTTCGTGCACCATCCGAGTGCGGCGCTGCCGGCATGGGATCAGGATGGGGTCAGGCTGCGGCTCGTCGCCGGCACGGCGGCGGGGCGTCGCTCGCCGGTGGCGGTGGCCTCGGCGACCTTGTACCTGCACGCCGAGCTCGCGGCGGGCGCCGTCCTCGAGCTCGACGACGAGCACCCGGAGCGGGCGGTGTACGTGGTGTCGGGGGGCCTGGAGCTCGACGGCGCGGCGGTCGGCGCCGGCACGATGGCGGTCCTCGCCCCGGGCGGCACGTGCGAGCTCCGGGCGTCCGCGGCAACTCGGGCCATGGTCCTCGGCGGTGCGCCGCTCGACGGGCCCCGCCACCTGCGCTGGAACTTCGTCCACTCCGACCGTCGGGCGATCGACGAGGCCGAGCGCGACTGGCGCGCGGCGGCCGCCGCGGGCTTCCGCGGAGCCCGCTTCAGCCTACCGCCCGGCGAGCACGAGCACATCCCGCTGCCAGGCGCGCCGAGCGGCCCGCCTGAGCCCTGCGCGGGGTGCCCGACGACGTGACTGGGGGCGGGGGGAGCGCGTGCAGGCGCTCCTTGCCTGACCGTGTTTCACGGGGGAAGCCGCCCGCGCCGACGGTGGGTATACTGGCTCGCGATCGCGCCCGCACCGGGACCCTTCCGGTATTGGAGGTCTACGTGAAGCTCGCAGCTCTCGGCCGCTTCGTCGTCATCGTCGCGCTGGCAGCCGTCGCCGGCTGCTCCACCACCGTCACCCGCGTGCCCACCGAGGAGCAGATCGACCTCTCGGGGCGCTGGAACGACACCGACAGCCAGCAGGCCGCGCAGGCCCTGGTCGACCAGTCCACGGCGACGCCATGGATCGAGAACCACCTCGCCACCACGGGCAAGAAGCCCGCCATCATCATCGGCACCATCCGCAACAAGACCCCCGAGCACATCGCGGTCAAGACCCTGGTCGCCGACCTCGAGCGCTCCTTCATCAACTCCGGACGGGTGACGGTCGTGGCCTCGGCCGAGGAGCGGGACGAGATCCGCGGCGAGCGCGAGGACCAGCAGCGGTTCGCGACCGAGGACAGCGCCAAGGCCTGGGGCCGCGAGCGCGGCGCCGACTTCATGCTGATCGGCGAGATCAACTCCCAGTTCGACGCCGAGGACGGCAAGGAGGTCAAGTTCTACCAGGTGGACTGCTACCTGGTCGATCTCGAGAGCAACGTCAAGGTGTGGACCGGGTATACCAAGATCAAGAAGTTCGTCGGCCGCAGCACGTACCGGCCGTAGGCCCGGCATGGTCCGAGGCTTCCGTCGCGGCGCGGCGCGGGCTGTCCGCGGCCTGACGGCTGCGGCGGTGCTCGCCGCCGCCGGCTGCGTGACCTACCTCGAGTCGAACCTCGAGCTGCGATCGCAGCTCTCGGCCGGCAACTGGGCGGCTGCGCTGGCCCGGATCGACGCCCAGGCGGGCGGCACCGACCGTCTTCTCGTCCTGCTGCACAGCGGCCACGTGCAGCACTACGCCGGCGCACTGGAAGAGTCGAACGCCGCCTTCCAGCAGGCCGAGGACCTGTCTGCCGCGCTCTACACCCGCAGCATCTCGCAGGCGGCAGCCTCACTGATCGTCAACGACCTGACGATCGACTACCGCGGCAAGCCGCACGAGCTCGCCATGGTGCCCTTCTACCGCGCCTTCAACTACCTCACGCTCGGCGACGGCGACGCCGCCCAGGTCGAGGCCCGCAAGGCGACGCTCGCGCTCGCGGCCGCGGTCGAGGCCAGTCTCCGCGAGCTGCAGCGGCCGGAGGACCAGGCGGCCGCCCGCCGGCTTCAGGACAGCGGCTTCCTGCACTGGTTCTCAGGCCTGCTCTTCGAGTCGGGGCGAGACGTCAACAGCGCCTTCGTGGCCTACCGCAACGCCGCCCGCGCCTACCTCGCCGGCGGCGAGCTGACCGCCCTGCCGCCCCCGGTCGCCCTCGGCAGGGACCTCGAGCGCGTCGGCGTGGCCCACGGCTTCCGCGCCGAGGTCGAGGAGCTGCGCGCGGCCTCGCCCGAGCTCTTCCCGGCGCCCGGGGAGACCTTGCCGGCGCGCGGCGGGGAGCTCGTGTTCGTGCTCGAGTCGGGCTGGGTGGCGACCCGCGATCAGGTGGTGCTCAACGTGCCGATCCTCGACATCGACCGCTACGGCTCCTCGGACGACTGGGCGTGGGAGCTGGTCAACCGCGCCAGCCCTGGCTGGAGCTCGGGTTACGACGTCGACATCGAGTACTGGCTGACGGTGGCCGTGCCGGTGATGGCGCCGCCGACGCCCGGTCGGGTCGCTGCGGTGCGCCTGCGCGCCGCCGGTCTCGAGGCGGTCTCGGAGCCGGCCGAGGACCTGTCGCGCCGCGCGGCCGCGACCTTCGAGGCCGAGCGCGGCCAGCTGCTCTTCAAGACCTTCGTGCGGGCGCTCGCCAAGTACGCAGCGACCCGCGCGGCCGAAAAGCAGGACGAGACCGCCGGGCTCGTCGTCAACATCCTGGGCGCCGTCACCGAACGCGCCGACACCCGCTCCTGGCTGACCCTGCCGGACCGCCTGGCGGTGGCCCGCTTGCGCCTGCCGCCGGGGCGCCACGCGCTCGAGGTCGAGTACCTCGACGCCGAGGGCCGGCTCGTCCTCAGCCAGACCGAAGAGGTCGAGGTCGTGGACGGCGGCTGGCTCTTCCTCAACCGGCGTCTCTTCTGAGCGGTCTCCCACCGCCGGGCCGCGAGCGGCCGGGTTCAGCGGCGGCGCAGCAGCGCGAGCGCCTCGACCTGAGCGGTCTGCGGCATCATGTCGACGGCCTGGGCCTCCGCGATCTCGAATCCGCCGGAGGTGAGGGCCGCGAGGTCGCGGGCGAGGGTCAGGGGATCGCAGGAGAGGTAGGCGAGGCGCCGCGCCGGTGAGGCCACGATCGCCTCGAGGACCTGCGCCTCGGCACCCGCAGCCGACGGGTTGAGGATCACGGCATCCGGCCGCTCGTCTCCCAGGCGGCGCAAGGCGCGCCGCAGCGGGCTCGCGAGGGCCTCGACGTTGTCGATCCGACCGGCTGTGAGCGAGGCGCGGGCGTCCGCCACCGCGCCCCGCACGCCCTCGATGCAGAGCACGCGGCCGAAGCTCTCGCGCAGTGCGATGCCGTGGGTGCCGACGCCCGCGTAGAGG
>JALOKS010000060.1 GCA_025456385.1 Thermoanaerobaculales bacterium
CGCGAGGCCGACTGCAAAGGGTTTCCGATGGGCAACATCGTCAGGGGCGAGCGCGGCGTCGAGTACGACCACCCCCCGGCGGGCTTTCCCAGCGGTCTGCGCTGAGGCCATGTGGCCATGAGGCAGTGAGGCTCTGAGGCCCAGTGGCCCCAGGGCCCCAGGGCCCCAAAGCCCCAAAGCCCCAAAGCCCGCCGGCTCTCTCATCCGGCCTCCGGCCGCATGGCCTACAATGCCGGAAAGGGGATGGAGGCGCCATGGCGAAGCGCATCGGCATCATCTACTGCGAGCGCATCCAGGACTCGAGCTGCGTCGGCTGCGCCAAGTGCTACAAGGCGGTCAACGAGGGGGCGGGCGCCTTCGCCGGCGGCGAGGAGGTCCGGGTCGTCTTCAAGTGCGGCTGCGGCGACTGTCCCGGCCTGGTGGTGCCCAAGCTCGACCTCCAGATGACGCTACTTCGGGACCTGCGTCAAGAAGGCGAGCGGGCTCATGAACTGCCCGATGAACGTCGAGGGCATCACGAAGGTGCTCGAGCAGAAGTTCGGGCTGCCGGTGCACATGGGGACGCACGAGTACTGAATAATTCTCAGTTCTCAGTTTTGAATTTTGAATTCCGGTCATTCCCAGCGGCCCTGGGCGAGGGCGGGCGGGAATCAAGAATTCAAAATTTAGAATTCAAAATTGAAAGTCTTCTTCTTCGAGGGATTTCGAATCCACCGTGGGCTTGCTTTTCGACCGGATTGCCGTACAATGCCGTTCCCGGTTCGTCCGGGGAATACTCCTTGCTCCGGACCTGGTGCCGGAGCCGCAGGCCGAGAGGAGCCATCATGCCGCTGTACGAGTTGGGGGTCATCATCGACCCCGAGATGCCGCCCGAGGACGAGACGGCCTTCATGGACCGTCTCGAGGGCATTGTCACCGCAGCCGGAGGCGAGGTCGCCGCCAAGGACGCCTGGGGCAGACGCCAGCTCGCCTACCCGATCCGCAAGAAGAACTACGGCGTCTACCACTTCTGGAGGCTCAACGTCGGCGGTGACATCATCGCCAAGCTCAACTTCGAGCTGCGCACGAACGACGCTGTGATGCGCTCGTTGGTCCTCAACATGGACAACGAGCTGCGCCGCAAGCGCAAGATGGACGCCAAGCACGAGGCCCGCCTGAAGGCGAAGGCGGCGCGGGCTGCGGCGAAAGCGGAGGCGGTGACCGATGAGGACTGATGAGGGGCGCGGGCGACCGGCCAAGAAGCGCTTCCGGCGCCGGGTCAAGGTCTGCAGGTTCACGGTCGAGAAGATCAACTACATCGACTACAAGGACGTCGAGCTGCTCCGCGAGTACACGCCCACCAACGGCAAGATCCTGCCGCGGCGCGTGACGGGCACCCGGCCGGCCTTCCAGCACAAGCTGACCCGCGCCATCAAGCGGGCGCGGCACATGGCGCTCCTGCCCTACTCGGGCAACTGACGAGCGCGACCGGCGAGGGGAGCGACGGGCGTGCGCGCCGGCCCGCAGCACGATGGTTGAGGATCCGCGCGCGACCCCTGAGGCACCGGCGGCGGCGCCGCGCGTTCCCCGCCTGGGAGCGGCGTCGTCAGGGCTGGTGGCCCTGCTGCTGGCGGGGGCGCTGTTCGCGATCCCGCTGCTCGGCTTCCTGATCGCGCCGCTCGGCCTGCTGCCGGTGGTTCACTACCAGGCCGGAGGCGCGCCCGGCTACCGCGCCTGGGGCCCGGTGGCGGTGCTCCTGGGAGCGGCTGCGGCGGCCGGCATGGCGAGCTTCGCGGTGCCCCTCCTGACGGCCTACGTCGGGGTGGTGGTGCTGCCGGCACTCAGCATCGAGGCCTGGCGGCGCTGGCGTTGGAGCGAGGGCCGTTGGGCGGGCGCGGCGATCCTGAGCGCCGCGATTCTGGCGATGGCAGTGATCGCCGCGGCGGCCGCACCGGCGCCACCGAAGGAGGCGGTCGCCGGGTGGCTGCGGGCGGCGATGGCCGACGCATCCGATCTCTACGCCTCCTGGGGGGTGGCGGACGGCGAGGTGGAGCTCGCGCTCGACGCCGTCGAGCGGGTGGCCTCCTGGCTGCTGCCCTCGGTACCGGTCGCCTACCTCGTGGTGATCCTGTTCTGGGTGCGGCCGCGGCTCGCGCTGCTCGGCTACGGGATGGCGGCGGGGGCCTTCGAGAGCTTCCGCAACGACGACTGGCTGGCGGCGGTGTTCGCGGCCGCCGGCGCCGGCACTCTGATGTTGGAGGGCAGCCCGCGCTGGGTCGCGGTCAACCTCCTGGCGGCGGCCCTCATCTTGTATTTCGTCCAGGGTTTGGCTATGATCCGCTCCCACCTCGCGCGCTTCATCGGGCGGGGATGGCTGGTGCGCTGGGGTGTGGTTCTGCTCTGTCTGCAGGGGCCGATTCCGCTGCTCGTGGCGGTGCTCGGCCTCGTCGACAGCTTCCACCCGCTCCGGCCACGGTTCGAAGACGGAGGAACAACATGAAGGTGATACTCAACGACTTCATCGAGCACCTCGGTGAGCGCGGCGACTCGGTGTCGGTGAAGCCGGGCTACGCGAACAACTACCTCATTCCGAAGGGCCTTGCCTACTTCGACACGCCGGGCAACCGCAGGCGCTTCCAGCAGGAGCAGAAGACCTGGGAGCAGCAGGACACGCAGCGGCGCAGCGCCGCCGAGAAGCTGGCCGCTCAGCTCACAGGCACCAAGCTCGCCTTCGAGCGCCGGGCGGGCGAGAAGGACGTGCTCTTCGGCTCGGTGACGGCGGCGGACATCGGCGCCGCGCTCGCGGACCGCGGCTTCGAGATCGACCGTCGGCGCATCATGCTGGAGCACCCGATCAAGGAGCTCGGCGCTGTCGACGTCGTGATCAACATCCACCGCGGCATCGACGTCGTGGTCCCGGTACGGGTGGTGCGGCCGGGCGAGGATCCCGACGCGCTGGCGCCCGAGTACGAAGAGGGCGTCCTCGAGGGCGGCGTGCAGGCGGCCGGTCCGGCGCCGGAGGCGGCGACGGCCAGCGAGTAGCTCGATGAGCGGCGATCACCGCGCCGCGCCCCCCCGCCCCGGGCACGAGCTCGAGCCCGAGGGCTCCCGCAAGCCGGGTCGGCTGGCCTCTCTCGCCAAGCTCACCCCCTGGGGGCTCAAGCGGCAGGTCGCGGGGCTCGAGTCCCGCCTCGGCGGCATGGGGGCGCGCGTGGCCGCGACCGAGGCCCGCCTCGACCACCTCGAGTCCGGGCTGCGCACGGTCCAGGACGAGCTCGCGCTCGCTCGCGACCAGCGCCTGGGGCCGGCCGAGCGCCGGCTCGACGCCGTCGAGCGCGCTCTCGGCGAGGTCGGAGAGGAGGCCGCTCGCTTGCGCGATCGCGTGCTCCCGGCCTCGATCGCGCGCACCGACGCCCTCGTCGAAAGGCTTGCCGAGGAGATCGAGGAGACGTCCTCCCTGGTCGAGCGGTGCCTGCGCGGCGAGCCGCTGCCGGTCGCGCCCGCGGGTGCGGTCGACGAGCCGCGGTTGGCGGCGGCGCTGGCCGCGGTGCAGCCCCAGCTGCTGGCGAGCTTCCGGGGCGGCGAGCACGAGATCCGGAACCGTCTCGACCGCTACCTGCCGGACCTCGCGAAGGCGTCGCCGGTGCTCGACCTCGGGTGCGGCCGCGGCGAGCTCCTGCTCATGCTGCAGGAGGCGGGAATCGAGGCGACCGGTGTCGAGGCCGACCCGTCGCTCGCCGGCGCCGCCCGCCGGCGCGGGCTGCGGGTCATCGAGGGCGATGCGCTCGCGACGCTGCGCGGGCAGCCGGACGGCCACTGGGGAGCGGTGACCGCGATCCACCTCTTCGAGCACCTCGAGCCGCTCGGACTGCTCGACCTGCTCGCCGAGCTGCGGCGGGTGCTGCGCGCCGGCGGGCTGCTGATCGCCGAGTGCCCCAACCCGCACTCGCTGCGGGTCGGCGCGGCGCTGTTCTGGCTCGATCCCACCCACCGGCGGCCGCTGCTTCCCGAGACCCTCGAGCTCTTCCTGCAGAGCGCCGGCTTCGAGCTGGCGCGGCGCGAGCTGCTCCATCCATTCCCCGCAGACCAGCTGCTGGCGGTGGACGAGGCCCCGGTTCGAGAAGGCGGTGACCCCGGGCTTGCCGCGCTCGTCGACCGCGTCGAGCGGCTGCGGCGGCGGCTCGACGAGCTGCTGAACGGTCCGCGCGACTTCGCGGTGTGGGCGGTGCGCCCGGGCGGGTCATCGACGTCGTGATGGAGGTCGTGCATGTGGCGACGGACTGTCCTCGTGTTCGGGCTGGTCGTTCTTGCCGGCTGCGCGCCCGCTGAGCGGGTGCAGCCCCCCGAGGGCCTCGTGATCGCCCCGGACGTCGTCGAGCGGCGCGACCGCTTCGCGGCCGTGACCGTTTCAGCCGACCTCTCGCACCTGCCGAAGAGCGAGCGCGAGGCGCTGCGGCGGCTGGTGGCGGCGGCGCGAACGGTGCACGAGATCTTCGCGCTCCAGGCGTGGGCCGGCAACGCCGAGATGCAGCCGCAGGTGGAGCAGCTCGCCGGGCCGCTCGCCGCTGCGGCCCGCGAGTACTACCGCATCATGGTCGGACCGTGGGACCGCATCGACCACTTCCGCCCGTTTCTCGGCGATCGCCCGCACCCCCCGGGAGCGGGCTTCTACCCCGAGGATCTGACGGCGGCCGAGCTCGAGGCGTGGCTCGAAGCGAACCCCGAGGACCGCGAGGCCTTCACCGCGCTGCACACCGTGATCCGCCGTGAAGGCGACCGGCTGCGAGCCGTGCCCTACTCCGAGGCCTACACGCGGCAGCTCGAGGTCGTCGCGGCGGAGCTGCGCGCCGCGGCTGCGGCGACCGGCAATCCCAGCCTGCGCCGCTTCCTCGAGCTGCGGGCCGACGACTTCTTCCTCGACGACTACTACGAGTCGGACCTGGCGTGGATGGACCTCGACTCGGCCATCGAGGTGGTGATCGGCCCCTATGAGACCTACGAGGACCAGCTCCTCGGCGCCAAGGCCGCCTTCGAGGCCTTCATCTGCGTCGCCCAGCCCGAGGACTCCGAGCGCCTCGCGGTCTTCAAGTCGCAGCTGCCCTTCCTCGAGCAGAGCCTGCCGATCCCCGACGAGGACAAGAACCTCGCGCGCGGGGCCGAGTCGCCGATCCGCGTGGTCGACGTCCTCTACACCGCCGGCGACGCCCGGGCCGGCGTGCAGACCATCGCCTTCAACCTTCCCAACGACGAGCGCGTGCGCGAGGCCAAGGGCTCGAAGAAGGTGCTGCTCAAGAACGTCATGCGGGCCAAGTTCGACAGCATCCAGGTGCCGATCGCCGGGCTGGTGCTGCCGGCCGAGGCCGTCGAACGCGTCGACTTCGAGGCCTTCTACCTCTTCACGCTGCACCACGAGCTCGCGCACGGCCTCGGGCCGGGGCGGATCACCATCGATGGCCGCGAGACCGAGGTCCGGCTCGAGCTCAAGGAGCTCTACTCGGCCTTCGAGGAGGCCAAGGCCGATGTCCTCGGGGTGCTCGACATCTACACCCTGGTCAAGGCGGGCGTCATGGAGCCGGCGATCCTGGACACCCTGCCCTGGACCTACACCGCCGGCATCTTCCGCACCACCCGCTTCGGCGTCGCCGAGGCGCACGGGCTCGGCATGGTGCTGCAGGCCAACTTTCTGCTCGAGCGCGGTGCGGTGCTCATCACCGAGGAGGGGCGCTTCGTGCCGGTGCCGGAGCTCTTCGAGCAGGCGTTCCGGGACCTCGCCCACGAGCTGCTGATCATCCAGGCGCGCGGCGACCTCGCGGCCGCGACCGCCATGGTCGAGCGCTACGGCACGGTCCGTCCGGAGATGGCGGCGGCGATCGCCACCCTCGACGGGCTGCCCGTCGACATCGATCCCAGCTACCCGCTCGAGGGGCTGCAGTGAGCGGGGGCCTCGCCGGCCGGATCGCGGTCGTCTGCGGCGCGTCCTCGGGCCTCGGCTACGCGGTCGCAGAGCGGCTGGCCGAGAGCGGCGCGAAGGTGGTTGTGGTCTCGCGATCGGCGGAGCGGGTCGGGGAGGCGGTGGAGCGGCTCCGCACCCTCGGCTCGGGCGCCGCCGCCGGCTGCGCCGCCGACCTGAACGATCCCGAGTCCCCGAGGCGGGTGGTGGCATCGGCGCGCGAGGCCTTCGGCGATCCGGAGATCGTGGTCGCCAACGGCGGCGGGCCGCCCGCGATGCCGGCGGTGGAGGCGAGCGCCGACGACCTCGCCGCCGCCTGTGCGCTGCTGCTGCTGCCGGTGCAGCGGCTGGCCGCGCTCACGCTGCCGGCGATGCGCGCCGCCGGTTGGGGCCGCTTCGTGGCCATCACCTCGATCGCGGTGCGCCAGCCGCAGCCCGGCCTCGTGCTCTCGAACGCGCTGCGGGCTGCGGTCACGGGCTATCTCAAGAGCCTCGCGGACGAGGTTGCGGTCGACGGTGTCACCGTCAACACGGTATGCCCTGGGTACACCGCCACCGAGCGCCTCGCGGTGCTGGCGGCGAAGGTCGCCGAGCGGGGCGGCATCGAGGTCGAGGAGGTGTTCCGCCGCTGGGCCCTGCAGGCGCCGCTCGGACGGCTCCTGCGTCCGGAGGAGGTCGCGGCTGCGGTCGCCTTCCTGTGCACCGACGAGGCCTCAGGCATCACCGGCGTCGCCCTGCCGGTCGACGGGGGCCTCTCGCGTTCTCTGATCTAGTCTCAATTTCCGCCTGCCGCGGACGACCGCGGCAGGCGGAAATTGACGGCATCGTGCTGCCCTTCGGTGCTGAGCGTCACTGGACATTTGATGTGAAAGGGTTCACAATCGCCCGGGAACGGGCCGGTGCCCGGAGAGGGAGGATCATTCATGCCGACACGGGACCTGACGATCGCGATGGTCGGCTCCGGTGGCGATGGCATCATCACCATGGGAGACATGCTGGCACAGGCAGGTGCCGCCGTCGGCCTGCACGTGATGAAGGTGGAGGCCTACGGCCCGCAGATCCGCGGTGGCGAGTCGTCGTGCACCGTGCGCATCAGCGCTGACCCGATCTTCGCCCAGGGCGATCAGGTGCAGGTGCTGGTGGTCTTCAACTGGGCCGATTTCGCGCAGTTCCGCTCGGAGATCGTGACCGCGCTCGACGCGGTTGTGCTCTACGAGGCGACCGACGAGACGCCGCGCGAGTCGATCGACCTCGGCAGCATCGAGAGCGTGCGTTGGGTGCCGGTGCCGTTCATCGAGCTTGCCAAGACCTCGGCCGGCACCACGCTCGCCAAGAACATCGTCACGCTCGGCATCCTCGGCGAGCTCTTCAACCTGCCCAAGGAGCCGGTCGAAAGGGCGATCCGGGGAAAGTTCACGAAGAAAAAGGCCGAGGTCCTGGAGGCCAACCTCAAGGGTTACGTCGCCGGCATCGAGTACGCCAAGACCATCGAGGAGCACGCCTCCGGCAAGCGCCTGCAGTACACGCCGGGCGAGCCGATGCTCCTGATGTCCGGCAACGAGCTGTCGGCGGTGGCCGCCCTGCACGCCGGCTGCCGCTTCTTCGCCGGGTACCCGATCACCCCGTCCTCCGAGGTGCTCCACTTCCTGTCGCAGTGGATGCCGAAGGTCGGCGGCTACCTGGTGCAGACCGAGGACGAGCTGGCGGCGATCGGCGCTGTGATCGGCGGCTCCTTCGCCGGCGTCAAGTCGATGACCGCCACCTCGGGCCCGGGCCTGGCGCTGATGACCGAGATGCTCGGCCTCGCGGCCATGGCCGAGGTGCCGGCGGTGATCATCGACGTGCAGCGCGGCGGCCCCTCGACCGGCCTGCCCACCAAGTCCGAGCAGTCCGACCTGTGGCAGGCCCTGTGGGGCTCGCACGGCGACGCCCCGCGCGTGGTGCTCGCCCCGGCCGACGTCGAGGACTGCTTCCACGCCACCGTGGCGGCCTTCAACATCGCCGAGGAAGCGCAGATGCCGGTGATCGTGCTCTCCGACCAGTTCATCGCCCAGCGCCGCGAGACCCTGTCGATGCTGACCCTCGACCACGAGGTTGTCGGCCGCCAGGTGCCGTCGGCCGGCGACCTGCGGGAGTACAAGCGCTACAAGGACACGAGGTCGGGGATCTCGCCGATGTCGTGGCCGGGGATGAAGGGCGGCGAGTACCAGACCAACGGCCTCGAGCACGGCGAGGACGGCACGCCGAGCTCGATGCACATCCTGCACGAGAAGATGAACGCCAAGCGCTACCGCAAGCTGCGCCTGGTGCGCGACAAGTACAGCTTCTACCGCCGCTACGGAACCGAGCGCGCCGACGTCGGCATCATCTGCTGGGGCTCGTCCAAGGGCCCGGTGAAGGAGGCGGTGATGCGGGCCAACGGCCGCGGCGAGAAGGTTTCGGCCTTCGTGCCGCAGCTGCTGTACCCCTTCCCGTATCACGAGTTCACGGAGTACCTGAAGACCGTCGACAACGTCATCGTCATGGAGCTGAGCTACTCGGCGCAGTTCTACAAGTACCTGAGGACCTTCCTCGACCTGCCGGAGGCGCGGACCTTCGTCTTCAAGCGCTCGGGCGGCAGGAACCTCACCGTCGGCGAGGTCGAGGACAAGATCCGCAAGGTCCTCGACATGAGCGCACTTCGTGGGGAGGTGCTGGTATGAGCGCGAGCACGCGGGTCGAGATCAAGCCGGGCGCGTACAAGAGCGACCTCAAGCCGGTGTGGTGCCCGGGCTGCGGCGACTTCGGGGTCCTGAATGCGCTCTACCGCGCGATGGCGAACCTGCAGATCGAGCCCTGGAACACGGTGATCCTGTCGGGCATCGGCTGCTCGTCGCGGCTGCCCGGCTACGTCCACACCTACGGCTTCAACGGCGTCCACGGCCGCGCCCTGACGCTCGCGACCGGCGTCAAGATGGCGCGTCCCGAGCTGACCGTGATCGCGGTCGGCGGTGACGGCGACGGCCTCGCGATCGGCGGCAACCACCTGATCCACGCCTGCCGCCGCAACCTCGACGTCACCTACATCCTGATGGACAACGAGATCTACGGCCTCACCAAGGGCCAGGTGGCGCCGACGACGCCGACCGGCGACAAGACCAAGTCGACGTACTGGGGCAACCCGGAGCCGGCGGTCGACCCCTGCGAGCTCGCGATCTCGACCGGCGCGACCTGGGTCGGGCGCGGCTTCTCCGGCGACATGAAGGGCCTGACCGAGCTCATCACGGGCGCCATCGACCACAGCGGGTTTTCGTTCCTCAACTGCATGTCGCCGTGCGTGACCTGGCGCGGGGACGACGAGTTCAAGCGCCTCAAGGCGATGCAGAAGCCGCTGCCGGAGGACCACGACCCCTCGCGGCGGGCGAATGCCATCGCCTACACCCGCGAGAAGGACGTCCTGACCACCGGCGTTCTGTACAAGGTCGAGGCGCCGACCATGGTCGACCGCGTCGAGGCCATCAAGCAGCAGGCGATGGGCGGCAAGCCGGCGCCGTCGACCAAGGAGATCCTCAGCACCTTCTACCCCAAGTTCTGAGCAATTCGCGGCGGGCCGGGCCCGCCACGAATTGCAGTGCGGCCGTTCCGGCCGCAAGAGATCTGGAAGCGGGCACGGGCTCAGCCCCGTGCCCGTTCGCGTCTCCGCGTCCGTGTCCGTGCCCGCGTCCGAACGCCCGGCCGCCGCGCGTCCGTACCCGCGTCGGCGTCCGAGCGCCCGCCCGCCGCGGGCCTTGCCCGCGGCTGCGGTCGCTCACGTCGGACTGACGAACGCGAGCGTTCGTCTGGTCCTCCGCTCGCGCCCTGGCGCGCTGCGCGCCGGGCGGGCTCGGGTCACGGAACGCGTTCGGTTTTCGTCCCGCCCCCGCCCGCCCACCCTCGGAAAATCGACGTGCGCGACGCCCGACGATTTTCCGAGAGCCGGAGGAGTTTTCGAGTTGGCGCGTCAGGTTGGGGCGAGTCGCTCGTGATCTCGAGCGATCGCTCTGGTGGTGCGGCCGTCCCGGCCGCACATGATTGCGTGCGGGCGTCAGCCCGCACCCTGCAATTCGTGGCGGGTCCGACCCGCCGCGAATTGCTACGGCAGCGCGAGCTTCGTCCCCAAGTTGTCTCTGATCCACTTGGCGTCGAGCCACTCCAGTGGATCCACCGACTGGCCGTGGACGAAGATCTCGAGGTGCAGGTGATCCCCGCCGGCGAGGCCGGTGGCGCCGCTGGTGGCGACGGTCTGCCCCTTCGCGACCAGCTCGCCCGCCGCGGTATCGATCGTGGACAGGTGGCCGCAGAGCGAAAGCAGGCCGTTGCCGTGATCGATGATGACCGCGTTGCCGTACAGGGTCATCCAGCCGGCGAAGACGACGACGCCGGAGTTGGGGGCCGGCACCGGTGCGCGGGCGGTCGAGGCGAGGTCGAGGCCGAGGTGGGTCTGGCGGTCGACCTGCCGCCCGGCGTAGACGTAGCTCCGGACCTGCGCGAAGTTGGCCTTGAGCGCGGTGTTCGGCATCTGCAGGAAGGGCCCCGACCACAGGAAGGCGGGACGGCTCGTCCGCGCGAGCTCGGCGACCCGTGCGAGCTCCTGCCGCCGCAGCTCGCCGTTGATCCTCAGGTACTGCTCGAGCAGGGAGCCCGAGGCGTCGAAGCCAGGCGTCTGGCTGGCGATGGCCGGCACCACCGAGGCGAGGAACTGGTCGCTGAGGGCGATCGTGTCCGTCCGCGGCGGCAGCGGCTTGAAGAGGTCGAGGAAGGGCCGCTCGCTGCGGTTGCCGGCGTCATCCTCGGCGAAGAGTCGCACCTGCGCGGAGTCGCCGAGGTCCCACGGAATCGCGTAGAGGGCGAAGCGCGCGACGACCGCACCGCTGCCGCCCTGCCGTGCGTAGTGCCGGCTTGACACGAGCTCGAGGCGCGGCGGTCGCACCCGGACCGCGAGGCGGCGCTCGATGACGACCGGCTCCGGGCGGCGCAGGAAGCCCGCGGTGGGCTCCGCGATCGCCCGCAGCACGGCCTCGCCCTCCGCGAGCCAGGGCATGGCCTCGGTGCCGA
>JALOKS010000061.1 GCA_025456385.1 Thermoanaerobaculales bacterium
TTTCTGGACCTCGGAAACGACCCAGTTCTCGAAGAGCGCTCCACGGAGAGGGTGGCTCCGAAGCTGAGAGTGCTCGGTGATTCCCAGGAGCGCGCATGCAAGGCCGGTGTCGTTGAAGTACAGCTTGGGCGTCTTGACCGCGCGCGACCTGAGGTTGGTGTGAAACGGCCGCAGTCGGAAGACGAGAAAGCCGGTTTCCAGGACGGACAACCACGCTCGGGCGGTATTGGCCGAGATTCCGGCGTCGGCGCCGAGCCGTGAGAAGTTCGTGAGCTGGCCAACCTGGCCCGCGGTGAGCTCGAGGAACGTCTGAAACGCACGGAGATCCGCGACGTTGATGATCTGGCGGACGTCACGCTCCAAGGTGGTGGTGATGTAGGCGCGGTACCAGTCGAACGGCTCGATACCACGTTCGTGGATTGCCGGATAGGACCCTGCCTGGATGGTCTCGACGAGCGACGTCGGCGGATCGGCAAACCGCAAGATCTCCTCATGTCCGCACGGCATCAGGTAGGCCACCGCAGTGCGTCCGGCAAGCGATTGGCTCACGGACTCGAGGAGAGCGAAGTTGGCCGATCCCGTGAGGATGTAGTGTCCGGGCACGGGATTCGCGTCAACCTCCACTTGGAGGTATGACAGAAGCTCCGGGACCCGCTGCACCTCGTCGAGGATGACCGGCGGACGGTGCTCCTCCAGAAATCCACGCGGATCCTCCGTCGCGAACGTGCGAACATCCGGCGCCTCGAGCGAGACGTACCGGTGGTCGCGGAATACCATCCGGCACAAGGTTGTCTTGCCTGACTGGCGCGGGCCGGTCAGCGTCACCACCGGGAAGGTGCCGGCCATCGACTCGATCTTCGAAGCCAGAGTGCGTGTGATCACGGAGTCAGCATACCTGTACTCGCACAAATTCGCAATCTGATTGCAGATTTGTTTAAATTGTTCTAAATAATATACTTATTTCTGAAGTCTTGGCGAGATCTCCTACCGGGCGTGCGGCCCGGGCTGCCGTGTGCCGCGACACCATCGGGCGGGCGGAACGTTCTGGGCTGCCAGCGTTTCAACGTTCAAACGTCTGGACGTTCCAGCGATTCCGCGAGCAGCTCCGCGACGTCCCGGACCTCGAGCGCGAGGTCCATGGTCTTGACCGAGTCCTCGAACATCTGCAGGCAGTAGGGACAGGCGACGGCGAGGATGTCGGCGCCGGTGGCGGCCGCCTGCTGGACGCGGATGTCCGACAGGCGCTCGCCCTTGGCGCGCTCGATCCACATCCCGCCCGAGCCGCCGCCGCAGCACAGGCTGTACTCGCGGGCGTAGTGCGGGATCTCGAGGAGCTCGAGGTCGGGGATCGCCCGCAGCACCGCGCGCGGCTCGTCGTAGACGCCGCTCGCCCGGCCGAGGGTGCAGGGGTCGTGGTAGACCACCTTCTTGCCGAGCGCTTTCGCAGGCCGCAGGCGCTGGTCCGCGATCAGGCGGGCGAAGAGCTGGGTCTGGTGCAGGGCCTGGAAGCCCGCGTCGAACTCGGAGTACTCCTTCCTGAAGGTCAGGAGACAGTGCGGCGAGGTGCAGACCGCCGTGCGCACCCCGGCCTCGGTGTAGATCGAGGCGTTGCCGCCCGCGACCTGCTGGAAGACCTCCTCGGCGCCGACCCGGCGGATGGCCTCGCCGCAGCAGGACTCGGCCTCGCCGAGGATGCCGAAGGTGACACCCGCGCTGCGCAGGACGTTGACGGTCGCCGCGGCGACCTTCTTCGCCCGCGGGTCGTAGGACGGCACGCAGCAGGGGGAGTAGAGGACGTCCATGTCGGGGGTGAAGGCCTGGACCTCGAGCGCCTCCGCCCACTGGCCGCGGTTCTCGCGCGGCTCGCCGAAGGGGTTGCCGGAGCTCGCGATGCGGCCCACCGCGTCGGCGAGCTGCGACGGGTAGGAGCCGTACTCGACCAGGATGCGGCGGATGCCGCGCATGATGGTCGGCATCGAGACCTCGTGCGGGCACCAGGTCGAGCACGACTCGCAGCCGACGCAGCGGTAGACCTCTTCGACCTCGCGCTCGATCTGCTCGGCGTCCTCCGAGGTCATGATCGCCCCGAACTTCACCGACTGCGGCGTGCGGTAGACCGGGAAGAGCACGGTCTCGACGTGCGACCACGGGCAGACCGCCATGCACTTGCCGCACTGGTAGCACTTGTAGGCGTCGCCGCCGCCCATGTCGAGGATCGCATCGCGGATGTCCCAGTCGGGTCGGATTCTCGCGTCCATGGCCGTCACGCTCCCATCTGTGCCTCGATCAGTAGTCCTTCGGCAGCTCGTTGAGCTCGGCCCAGGTCACCACCGGCCCGTCGCGGCAGACCGAGAACGGGCCGACGTAGCAGCGGCCGCAGTGGCCGATGCCGCACTTCATCTTGTTCTCCAGCGTCGTCACCACCTGCTCCGGGCGGTAGCCGAGCTTGCCGAGGCTGAGGAACAGGTAGTGCAGCATCACCGGCGGCCCGCAGGCGACGACGATGCGGTCGGCGGGGTCGAGGGCCAGCTTCTCGAAGACGTTGGGCAGCAGGCCGACCTCGCCGTCCCAGCCCTCGCCCTCGCCCCCGGGGTCGACGCAGCGCACCACCCGCACGCCCTGCACCGCCTGCCAGGAGGGCATCTCCTCCTTGTAGACCATGTCGGCGACGGTGCGGGCGCCGTTGAGGATCAGCACCTCGCCGAACTCGGCCTTGCGGTCGAGGGTCTCGAGCATCGCCGAGCGCAGCGCCGCCATGCCGATGCCGCCGCCGATGTAGACCAGGTGCTTGCCCCGCCAGTCGTCGAGCGGGAAGTGGTTGCCGTAGGGCCCGCGGAAGCCGACGGTCTGCCCCGTGGACAGCGCGCGCAGCGCGTTGGTGACCTTGCCGATGGCGCGGAAGGTGCACTCGATGGTCGGCGGCTCGGCGCCGCCGTTGGGGTGCCACGGCTTGTTGGCGAGCGCGAAGACCGACTCGCCGGCGCCGAAGACCGTGAACTGTCCGAACTGGCCCGGCCGCCAGCCGGTGAAGGCGCGCGCCTCCCCGGCGTCGGCGAACTGCAGCTTCAGCGTCCGCACGTCGGGCGTCTCGTCGGCGAAGCCGGCAATCCGCATCAGATTCGGGTGGTAGAGGTTGGGGACTGCTTCAGCGGGCTGCATCGGCGCCCTCCTCCTGGATCGCCGCGGCGGCCGCGGTCACGATCTGCGAGATGTCGAGGCCCGCCGGGCACAGCGCGACGCAGCGGCCGCAGCCGACGCAGCGGAAGTGCGCCTCGCCCTCGGCGGTGAAGGCGAACTTGTGCAGCACCCGCTGCCGGTAGCGCCCGCCGCGGGTCGCGCGCGGGTTGTGGCCCGAGGCGTGGAGGGTGAAGGGCACGAAGGTGCAGGCGTCCCACGAGCGGCACTGCTCGCCGCACCAGGCGTTGGCCTCGTGGTTCATGTCGAAGCACGAGCACGAGGGGCAGACGTAGGCGCAGATGCTGCAGCCGAGGCAGTGCGCCGCGAGGCGGTCCCAGGAGGGGCTCGCGAAGCCCCCCTCCAGCACCTTCGCCCACTCCTGCGGCACCGGGTTGCGGCCGATCTGGGCCGCGACCTCCCGTTCGAGGGCCGCGACGCGCTCGCCGCTCTCGGCCGGCGGCGCGCTCCACCCGGCCGCGGCCTCCCCGACCAGCGCCTCGCCCTTCCCGCTGAGCACGCGCAGCAGCCACCCGCCGTCGAGCGGCACCAGCTGCAGGTCGGCCGCCTCCTCGCCCACCGGCGAGCCGCCGACGGCGGTGCAGAAGCACTCGGGGTCGGCGGCGGCGCAGCCCGCGGTGACGACGGTCGTCGCCTCGCGGCGGGCGGCGTAGAGGGGGTCGGTGCGGCCGCTGAGGAAGATCTCGTCGAGCCGCGCGAGGCCGGCGGCGTCGCAGCTCCGCACCCCGAACAGCACCTGCGGACGCTCGGGGCGCGGCGGGTCGGTGATCGCCACCGCGTCGCCCTTGAAGCTGTAGGAGTAGAGCGCCTCGGTGCGCGGGAAGAGGAACTCCTTCGGCGACCAGCGGGCCTTGCCGCGCGGCTCGAGCACCGCCTGCCCGGCCGCCGCGAGCGGGCGGTAGACCACCACCCCGTCCTCGGCCACCGGCGCCACCACCGTCCGCTCGCCTGCGATCAGGTCCTGAAGCCAGGCACGCAGCTCCGTCTCGTTCAGCACCCAGGCCGTGCGGTCCATCAGTTCCACCTCACAGGATGAACTCCTCCGGATCTTCCATGCGGAAGTCGACGAGCGCCGCCTTCTCTCCCGGCTCGAGCCCGGCGGCTCCGAAGTGGCGCTCGACCTCGAGCGCGAGCTTGCGGTTGATGAGATCGAGGCGGATGTCGGCCGGGCAGACGCGCGCGCACTCGTCGCAGCCGGTGCAGCGGCCGGCGAGGTGCATGGCGCGGACGACGTTCCACACTCCGTTGCCGCGCGCGTCGATCGTCGTCGGCACCCACTGCGGGCGGTGCTTGTCGGCGACGCAGGTCGAGCAGTAGCAGAGCGGGCACACCGCGCGGCAGGCGTAGCAGCGGAGGCAGCGCGCGAACTGGCGCTGCCAGTAGAGCCAGCGCTCGCCGGCCGGCAGCGACTCGATGGCGGCGATCTGGCGGTCGCGCGCGTCGTCGGTGTCGGCGGCCGGAGCCGCCGCCCCGCTTCCACCCTCGGACACCCCCGCCGGCGTCAGCAGCAGGTCGCAGGCCGGGTGCGGCGCGCCGCTGCAGCCGAGGCACTTGGCGGCGAGCGCGCCCTCCGGGCGCACCCCCGGGCACTGCAGGCCCACGAGCAGGAGCCGCTCGCGCGCGACCTGGCCTTCGCGGATGAGGCCGGTGAGGGCGTGGAGCTCGCAGGCCTTGACCACGAGCGCCGCCTTCTCCGCCCGCTGGAGCGCCGTCGCCGCGTAGGTCACGAGGTTGTTGAGAGCGCCCTCCCCCCACTCGAGCTCGCGGCACTCGGCCGCCGTCGCGGCCATCACCGGCACCAGCCGGCCCGGCAGCGAGCCACGCCGGTGGCCGATCACGACCCCGGCGCGGCCGCTCTCGAGGAGCTCGGCCGCGGTCCGGCGGAGGTGGTCGCGGAGGGCTTCGGCGTCGGCCGCCGAAATCTCCTCGGGGCCATCGCCCTCCGCCGCCGGCAGCGCCGGGCCCTCCCAACCGTCGGCCGCGGGCGGCCGCGGCAGCGGGCCCGCCGCGGTGACCGCCGCGCTCACGTCCTTCACGACCCGCGCCCACTTGTGCCCCTCCGCGGCCGACACCCAGGCGAAGTGCAGCCGCCTCAGGTCGATCCCGAGGAAGTCCATGAGCGAGCGGAAGATCGTGAAGCGGCGGCGGGCGACCAGGTTGCCCTGCACGTAGTGGCAGTCACCGGGGTGGCAGCCCGAGACCAGCACCCCGTCCGCGCCCTGCTCGAAGGCGCGCAGGATCATCAGCGGGCTCATGCGCCCGGTGCAGGGGAAGCGCACCATGCGCACCGTCGCCGGGTACTCGAGGCGGGTGGTACCGGCCATGTCGGCGCCGGTGTAGGTGCACCAGTTGCAGACCAGGGCCACGATCTGAGGCTGCCAGCCGTCGGGGACGGCGGCCGCGCCGGCGTGGCGGACAGCGCTCGTTTGCAGGTCGCTCATCGTCCCAGCACCTCCGGCAGCGGTCCCAGCGCCCCGAGCTGGGCGAAGACCTGCTCGTCCGAGTAGCCCGCGACGTCGATGAAGCCGCCGCGGCAGGTCACGGCGCAGAGGCCGCAGCCCTCACACATGGCCGGGTTCGACCACGCCACGTAGCGCTGCAGATTCCCCTGCCGGTCGCGCACCTCCTGGCGCTCGATGGCGCCGTAGGGACAGACCTGCAGGCACTCGAAGCAACCCGCGCAGGCCGTCTGGTTGACGCTCGCGGTCGTCGGGTCGCGCTCGAGGGCGTCGTGCGAGAGGAGCTCCATCCCCTTCGCAGCCGCCGCCGAAGCCTGCGCCACGGTGTCGGGAATGTCCTTCGGCGCCTGCGCGGCGCCGGCGAGGAAGATGCCCGCGGTCAGCGTCTCGACCGGCCGCAGCTTCGGGTGGGCCTCCTTGAGGAACCCGTGCTCGTCGGCGGCGATGCGCAGCGTGCCGGCGATCATGCCGTGGTCGGTCGGCTCCATGGCCGAGGCGAGCACCACGAGGTCGGCGTTGATCTCGACCTGCTTGCCGGACAGGGTGTCGACGCCGAGGACCTTGAGCTTGCCGTCCTCCTCGTACACCTGGCTGACGCGGCCGCGGATGTACATCACCCGCTCCTCCTCCATGGCCCGGTGCACGAACTCCTCGTAGCCCTTGCCGCCGGCGCGGATGTCCATGTAGAAGACGAAGGCCCGCGACTCCGGCACCTTGTGGCGCAGCAGCAGGGCGTGCTTCGCGGTGTACATGCAGCAGATGCGCGAGCAGTAGGGCACCCCGTGCTTGGGGTTGCGCGAGCCCACGCACTGGATGAAGACCACGTCGGCCGGCGTCTTCCCGTCAGAGGGCCTCCGCACCTCGCCCTCGGTGGGGCCCGAGGCCGACAGCATGCGCTCGAACTCGAGGCCGTCCATGACGTCGGGGTAGACCCCGTAGCCGCACTCCCGCGCCTGTTGGCCGATCTGCAGGTCGTAGCCGGTGGCGACGATGATGGCGCCGACCCGGCGTTCGACGACCTCCGGCTGCATGTCGAAGTCGATCGCCCGCGGCTTGCAGACCTCGGCGCAGCGGATGCAGCCGAGGACCCGGAAGCCGGTCGGCGACTGCAGGTTGGCGTTGAGGCAGCGGTCGGCGTCGAGGGTGTAGGTGGACGGCACGGCCTGCGGGAAGGGGATGTAGATCGCCTTGCGGGTCGAGAGGCCCATGTCGAACTCGTTGGCGACCGGCGACGGGCAGGCGGCGGCGCAGTCGCCGCAGGCGGTGCAGTCCTCGATCTTGACGTAGCGCGGCTTCCTCGTGATGCGGACGGTGAAGTTGCCGACGTAGCCCGAGACCGCCTCGACCTCGGAGTAGGTCATGAGCTCGATCAGGGGATGGCGCGAGACCTGCACCATCAGCGGGGTCAGGATGCACTGCGAGCAGTCGAGGGTCGGGAAGGTCTCCGACAGACGCGACATGTTGCCGCCGAGCGAGGGCTGGCGCTCGACCAGCACCACCGGCTGCCCCGAGTTGGCGATGTCGAGAGCGGCGCGGATGCCCGCGACGCCGCCGCCGATCACCAGCGCGCGCTTGGTCACCGGCACCTCGATCGGATCGAGCGGCTTCGCGCGCTTGACCCGTTCGACCGCCGCCGCCACAGTCTGGCAGGCCTTGGCGGAGGCCGCGATCGGGTCGCGGTGGACCCACGAGCAGTGCTCGCGGATGTTCGCGATCTCGACCAGGTGCGGGTTGAGGCCGGCCTGCGCGGCGGCGGCGCGGAAGGTCGGCTCGTGGAGCTGCGGCGAGCAGGCGGCGATCACCACCCGGTCGAGGCCGTGCTCGCGGATGGCGTCGATCACCAGCTGCTGGCCGGGCGCCGAGCACATGTAGGGGTAGTGCTCGGTGACGGCGGCTCCCGGCACCTCGTGCGCGAAGTCGACGACCTCCTGCACCTTGACGTTGCGGGCGATGTTCTCCCCGCAGTGGCAGACGAAGACCCCGACCTTGGCCATCTCAGCTCCCCACGGGCGCTGGCGCTGCGGCCTTCGCGCCCCCGGCGTAGCTCTCGTCGAAGGCGGCGACGCCGGCGTCGAAGGCCTTCAGGTTGAGCTCCTCGGTGCCCTTCGGCACCGACTCCCTCACCGCCTCGCGCATCCTCTCGACCGGCACGATCCGGGTCACGGCGGCGAAGAAGCCGAGCATGACGATGTTCTGGACGATGGGGCGGCCGAGCTCCTCGGCGATCCGGGTCGAGGACACCCCGAAGGCCTGCTGGCCGGGCTTCGGCTGCACCTTCACGAGGTCCCTCTCGTAGACCAGGGTGCCGTCGTCCTTGAGCTCGTTGCCGAACTTCTCCCAGCCCTCGGACGACATCACGACGAAGACGTCCGGGCGACCGATGTAGGGGTAGAGGACCTCGGTGTCGGAGACCGCGAGGGTGGTCGAGCAGGCCGAGCCGCGGGCCTCGGGGCCGAAGCTCTGGATCATGGTCGCGTGCATGCCGGCGTTGACCGCGCAGGCGCGGCCGATGATGTGGCCCGAGAGCACCACGCCCTGGCCGCCGAAGCCGGTGATGCGGATCTCGGTGCGCGTGGGTCGCTTCTCAGTCATGGAGCCACCCCCCCTCCGGCTTCATGGGCACGTAGCGGTCGCCGAGCACCTGGCTGTAGTGCGCGTGCATCATGTCGAGGAAGGTCGGCCGCTCCTGGTCGATGAAGTTGCCGCAGATGAAGCGCTCCTGGAAGCCGATGTCGACCTCGCGGGTGTCGGCGCCGTGCTTGATCTCCGAGTTGTCGTGGTAGAACTTCATCAGCGCGAGCCCGCTGCCCAGCCGGTTGAGCCGGGCGTACAGCGTCGAGCAGGGCGCGATCACCTCGATGAAGCGGAAGCCCTTGCGCCCGAGCGCGGTGCGGATGCAGGCGGTCAGGCGGCGGATGTGGAGGCAGGTCCAGCGGGACACGAAGGTCGCACCGCAGCTCGCGGCGAGGTGCGGCAGGTTGAAGGGGCGCTCGAAGTTGCCGAAGGGCATGGTCGAGGAGCGCGCGGTCTCCGGCGTGGTCGGCGCGTTCTGGCCGCCGGTCATGCCGTAGATGAAGTTGTTGACCAGGATCACCAGCAGGTCCATGTTGCGGCGCGCCGCATGGATGAAGTGGTTGCCGCCGATGCCCGACAGGTCGCCGTCGCCGGAGAAGACCACGACCTCGAGCTCGGGCCGGCCCAGCTTGAGGCCGGTGGCGAAGGGGATGGCTCGGCCGTGGGTGGCGTGGAAGGCGTCGAGGTTCATGTAGCCGGCGACGCGGCCGGTGCAGCCGATGCCGGACACGATCGCCGTCTTGTCGAGGTCGACGCCGGCCTCGCCGAGCGCGGTCGCGAAGCACTTGACCACGGTGCCAATGCCGCAGGTCGGGCACCAGATGTGGGGCATCCGGTCCATGCGCAGGTAGGGCGCGATCGGGTGCTCCTCGGGGCGGACGGGGGTTTCGACCTCGGTGCTCATCGCGCAGCCTCCACGATCGCCTGACAGATGGCACGCGGGTCGTGCACGCCGCCGCCGCCGTGCGGCACCAGCACCGCCGGCGCCTTGCCCCCGGCGCAGCGCTCGACCTCGAGCACCATCTGGCCGTAGTTGATCTCCGGAACCACGAAGGCCTTGACCTTGCCCGCGAGCTCGCGGATCCGCCGCTCGGGGAAGGGCCACACGACCACGAGCCGCAGGAACCCGACCTTGACCCCCTGCGCGCGCGCGAGGTCGATACCGGCCCGGGTCACCCGCGCGGTGATGCCGTAGGCCACGACCACCACCTCGGCGCCGTCGACGTCCTCCTCCTCGTAGCGGACGATCTGGTCGGCGTTGAGCCGGATCTTGTCGATCAGGCGGCGGACGCTCACCTCCTGACACTCCACCGACATCACCGGGTAGCCGCGCTCGTCATGGGTCAACCCGGTGGTGTGGAAGCGGTAGCCGTCGCCGGCGCGCACCATCTCCGGCACCGGCCGGCCGTTGACCTCGTAGGGCTTGTACTCGCCGGGCGGCTTGGACGTGAGCTTCCGCGGCACGATCTCGATCTGGTCGGCGGGCGGGATCACCACCTTCTCCGTCATGTGGCCGACGCACTCGTCCATCATGAACATCACCGGCACCCGCCAGGTTTCGGCGAGGTTGAAGGCCTCGATGGTGAGGTCGAAGGCCTCCTGCGGCGACTGCGGGCTGAGGGCGATCAGCTCGTAGTCACCGTGCGAGCCCCAGCGGGCCTGCATCATGTCGGCCTGGCCGACCATCGTCGGCAAACCGGTCGAGGGCCCGCCGCGCTGCACGTTCACGACCACGCACGGCGCCTCCATCATCGTCGCGAGCCCGATGTTCTCCATCATCAGCGAGAAGCCGGGGCCCGAGGTGACGGTCATGCACTTGGTGCCCGTCCACGCCGCACCGGCGACCGCGGCCATCGAGGCGAGCTCGTCCTCCATCTGGATGAAGGTGCCGCCCATCATCGGGAAGCGTCTCGAGATGCGCTCCACGACCTCGGTCGAGGGCGTGATCGGGTAGCCGGCGACGAAGCGGCAGCCCGCCGCCATCGCCCCCTCCCCGCACGCGTAGTCGCCGTCGAGGTAGTGGACGCCGGTCAGCACGCCAGCAGGATCGGCCTTCAATTGAGACCTCCCTCAGCCGCCGCCTCCGCCGCGTCCGCGGGCACGCAGAAGATCGCGAAGTCGGGGCAGATCATCTCGCAGAGATTGCAGTTCACGCACTCGCCGTGCTTGAGGACCTCCGGCGGGTGGTAGCCCTTGCGGTTGAAGCCCTCCGAGAGGGCGAGGACCTGCTTCGGGCAGTACTCCACGCAGAAGCCATCACGTCCTCCTGCATCAGTCGATTTCGAATTTCGAATTTCGAATTTCGAATTGCCACCCCACCGCCCCCACGGACTCGCACGGAACCTGCGTGGCGAACTCTGAATCGAATCTCCGAAATCCGGTGGGGCGCTCAGTCCGTCTGATCACACTGCTATGAGCGAGACCCCAAATTCGAAATTCGAAATTCGAAATTCGAAATTCTGGCATCACGCCTCCGCCTCTCCGCGCCGCCGCGGCTTGAGCGCGCACTCGCCGTGCAGGCGCTCGAAGGCGCAGCCGGGCCGGTAGTAGCCGGCGCAGCG